>NZ_JBANBA010000178.1:0-11736 GCF_059803475.1 Bradyrhizobium sp. UFLA05-89
GTGCCTTGGCGCTTTTTGGACGCCGGTCAGTTGACCCTGCGGAGCCTCCTTCTTGCCGGCGTCCAAAAACCAGCACATAAGCGGTCAAGCTCGCGCGGCGGTGCAATTAGCGAAGGGCCACGAGCGACCTCGGCGCCTGTTTTAGAAGTACTCTCTTTTTGCCACCAATCAATAAGCCAGCTGCATCAAACCAGGTGAAAGTCATGCTCATGCGCGTGCAACTCGGCCGTTGTAACGCCTAGCAGAGTAACCGTGCCGCCCTGTCCATCCGAAATAGCCGCACCAGCTGCCGTGTTAGTCGTGTGGGCCAAGATGTCGTGCGTACTTCTGAAGATGCTGTGATCGAACTCCAGCGTGTCTTCGTGAATATTGAAGTTCTTGATGATGTCGTTTCCAAAATCCGGTCGGAAGAGGAAAGTGTCGTCGCCCTTTCCTGCGATAAGGGTATCGCCGCTACCGCCAATCAAGACGGCGTCTCCATGGCCAGCTTTCAACGTATCGCCGCCTGCTGAGCCATCGAGCACGTACGGCCCGTTATGAGCCGCCGTGAGAGTTGTATTGGCTCCTGATAGGTATGTGGTGCCCTTTTCGAAAACGACGATGTTGAGCGTCGAAGTGGTCAAACCGCCGTGGCCGTCAGAAACGGTGTACGTGAAGGTGTCCTGCTTTATTCCACCGCGGTCGTCCCAGCCACGATCGTCCCACCCGCGGTGATACCAGCCAAAGTCGTCATGGTTGCGGCTCGCGGTGTACGTATAGCTGCCGTCGGCATTTAGGGTCAGCCAGCCATATTTGCCCTCGATAGCATGGCCCACAGCCTTCGTTTTACCATCGACGGCCTGGACGGTAAGTTTGTCGTGGATGTCGGGATCGCTGTCGTTAGCAAGCACACCCTCGTCGGCCGCGACCTTAAGAGTGCGCCCCCAAGCCACAACGTTACCATCTGGCGCCGCGACGGGGTTGTCGTTTGCGCCGTCAATTGTAACGACCACATCCTGCGTAACCGTGCCACCGTGCTGATCATCGATGACGACTGGAATGGTAGCGGTCACGCTCTCGCCAGTTCCTACAAAATCGATCTGCTTGTCCGCGAAGCTGAACACCCAATCGATAGTTCCAGCGTTGGTGTTGCCTGATTCAGGCTGGATGCTGATTGCCGCCTCAAAAGTCGCGATCTGAGCGGGGGTGAGAGCATAGTCATGACCGCTAGAGTCTTGGTATGAAAAGGTCTCGTCCTTGGTGTCGATAGTGGCTGCGGGGCGATGACTGAGGTCAGGATCGGTAAAGGCAATAACCCCGGTCACTTTGTCGATCGCAGTGCTGCCGGTGGTATGTGGCAGTTCGTTGATGGTCTCACTCGCTGTGGTATGAGTGCTGTCGAGTGTCGGCGGATCGTTCAGACCGTTAATTGTTATCGTCTCTGTTCCGGTGCCCGCTGTCCCTCGGCCATCACTAGCGGTGAACTTGAACGACATGGTCGTGCTTTCGCCGAGAGCCAGGTACTTATAGTTCGTACCTGGATCGAAACTGAAGGTGCCATCGGAGTTGAAAGTCAGCCCGGCCGGAGCGGTCCCGTCCAGTGCGTATGTGATGCCATTACCCGCCAGATCGACGGCCGACACAGAAGCTTTTAGAACCGTGTTCTGGTCGGTTGAGGTAGCACCATTAAAAGCAATGGGTCCTAGATCTTGACCCGGACTTTGTGTTTCATTTTGAGCCTGAGCGATCAGCGTCCCAAGATTGGCTCCCGTGAATAGGTTCGCGACTACTTGCAACTGACTAGAGTTGCCAGCCGCATTCGTGATCGCGGTCGATGCGGCTCCTTGCTCCACAAGTGCAATACCAGCGGCATCGCTGAGCAACTGAGCGCCGGACTGATCCGTCTGAAGAACGTGGTCCAGTGCGGCGTTGCCAGCTGCAATAACGGAGGCGATGGTATCGGCCGTGCCTTGCCCGAGTGTTATGCCCTCCATCTGCGCGACTTGGGTGAACAGGGCACTCAGAGCGGTCTTGTCGCTCAAATTGATGCCTGTGGCGTCCAAGGCAGAAGCAAGGGACGAAAACGCTGCCTGAAGACTCGGAGAAAACGCTGCGCCCATTCCGGCGAGCGCGGACGCAATCATAGAGACGGTGTCGTAGACCTTTTCACCCGCGACCTCTGCAGCAGCGCCATCGGGACTGCCGCCTTGCGCTGCAGCGATCGGATCGAATGTGGTGAGGTCTAGAGTTGTGGAAAGGCCGAGAGCCGTAAGAACCTTCGTTTGCGCAAATGAGTCTGAAGCAAGATCAGTAAGCAGTGTCGTCAGTGGAGTGATGTCGGTCGATCCTGCAGGCGCAGACAATTGTCCCTTAAACTGCAATCCTAGGGATGTATCCGTGCCCCCGTACGCGATCAGCGGGCCTGAGCCGCCGCTCAGCGAAAAGCTACCCGTTGAATCCGTTGTGGTCGAAACATCATTGGAGGCGAGTTGGCCGGTGCCATTGGCGTCGGCGAAGACGGTTGCGCCGGAAATGTAGCCTTCCGCGACTTTGGACAGCGAAAGGCCGAGCGCCTCCCATCCGAGTATTTCCGAAATGTCAGCTGGGGTGAATTGTAGAGAAGCATCTGGAACGCCAACATAGATACCGACAGCTGTGGATGAGCTTCCATCGGACACCCAGACCGGACCGCCACTAGCACCTGCGCCAAGATTACCCGGATCTTCTAGAAAGCCAGTGGCGCCAAGGATTACATTTTGGATAGAGTTATACTGAGGGCCAAGGCCACCTGGGTATCCAGTAATATTGACGCTTCCCGCCGCAAAGCCAGATGTCAGTTGAAACATTCCGTACGAGGCAAGATTGACCGAAGTGTTGATTACACCGAAGTCATGAATCTCATTCAGATCGTTAAATGTCGCTGAGCTAACATACTGTGGGTCCGTAAAGGTACTGAAGGTACCGATAGAAATATCAACGCCGTTGATCGTTACTATTGGACCCGAGACTGGTCCTAACGGGGATTCTAATTTCACATGTGTAAGTACGTGCGCGGCAGTGAGAATGGTGTGAGGGCCGACTATGAACCCCGTTCCAATGTCGGTGTCTCCATCTGGCGCCGTGTAGGTTAGCTGAACAACCGCGCTATAAGGATTGAACGTCTGTAGTGCCGGAGGCGGCGGTGCTGGTGACGTCGAATAATGGGTAGCCGGATTCGAAATGTACGCGATCTCCGTCCCCCCGTTCTTATCTGAGAATAGAGTCACCCCGCCTACGATCGGCTGCGATAGACTGAAATTGTAAACAGCTCCGTTGTCCACGAACTGAAGAGTCTTCGTGCTCGTCTCCCAAATCGTATAGCCATGTCCATCAAACGGCAAACTGGCAATATCAAAGCTGTCGCCCGGGGTAAAACCAGAGATCACGCCCGTCGGCGTCGTGCTCCCGTCGATTTTTAGCGTTGCATTGGTACCAGCAAACGTAATCGTCCCAATGTCAGCGCCGTTCAATTCTAGTGTCGAATTAGCGCCGATAGTCGCCGAGCCACCTCCTAGATTTCCATTGACCTCCAAGGTCCCGCCGCCAGAGATCGAAAAGCTATCTACCCCTGAACCGGCAGCGACTTTGGTTGTACCTGCGCCGTTGATCGTAACCGTCTGTGCGCCTGCGCCAAGTGCTAGGTTGTAGCTGCCACTACTTCCGTAAACGTTTGTAGTCACTCCAGTAGGACTGTCGCCAATTGCGAAAGTATGATGGAGATCAAACGTCTTGTCCGTGAGAGAAATAGCAATGCTAGTGTCACCAGGATCAGCATTCGGAAGCGTAATGGTGTCGCCACCACCCAGAGCATTGTAAAGGTCAGCACCGTCATCGATTGCGGCTGCTTGATTGTCCGTGAGACTGTTGAAATTGACGGTCTCTGCTCCTGTGGTGAAGAGCGTATTCTGGTCGATCGCACCAAATCCCGTATTGATACCGACGACGGCGCCCGTGCCTCCCGATTCAGTCAAGTTACTCAGTACGACCGAAAACTGTTCGGAGGGTGGACTAGAAAGTGGGTTTTCGAGAAGGGGAACCTGAATCGTTTGTGTTGTTTGTCCCGGTGCAAAGGTCAGCGTCCCATGGGAGTCTTGGAAATCCGCTCCTGCTATCGCCGTTCCATTATGGGTGGCGTAGTCGACAGTAATTGTGTCACTGCTAGGAGACGATAGTGAAACGGTGAAGGTTTCTGTCTGCGGCTGTGATGCCGACTTGTGAACCGTCGGCGCATTGCTAATATTTACGATTGGCCCTGAGGGCGGCCCTACATTGATCTCTTCCCACGCATAGGTCGTCCATTGAACAGTAAAAATACCGGGACTTGTACCGGGAGGTTCATATGGTGAGGGCTGCGCCTCTGTCGCGCTGTCAGTTGCCGTTGGACCGACCAAGATAGTTGGATCAGGCTGACTCCCTGCTACGAAGTAATTGCCAATCCCAATCGTGTAGGTCCATTCGACAATATTGGTCTCTTCAAAATGCCAATTGAGCCCGTTTGGCTGCTGCACCAATTCCCAATTCCCTTGAGGCACTGCTGCGTAAGCCTGTTCAATGTATCCGAAAGGGTAGGACGAGTACGGTGTCGGATCCACAGAAGGGCCGTAAACAGGATTGCCCAAAAACGAGGCCAGCTGACCGCTTCCCGGAAAATTCTGATCGTCAGGAGCGAAATTGCCCCGGTCCATGTTGTATACAAATTCGACCCAATACGTCGTCATTACTTCCTCACAAAGGAATGTCTACGAATTGAATGCTGCACGCGCAGCTTTGGAAACTCAGAAAGAATAATTGGCTACGGGAAGGTACAGTTTATTGATCGGTAAGCCATGACCCAAATGGGTCATTCCCGCCCTGTGCCGCGCGGCGCTCAATCCAACGGCTCACCGACAACCAAGGCCCCGCGCGTTTCAGCTGCGGCCGATGTGGACGCTGGTCAAAAAACTCACTAGCTCGGCTTGGCGCCCCGTTCCCGTCTTCGCCAACACAGACTTGAGTTGGTTGCGCACCGTCTCACGCGAGAGATTGCTATGCTTGGCGATCTGTTCGATGCTGCTGCCCTCCACGAGGCCGCGTGCAACTTTTGCCTCCGCCGGGCTCAGATCAAACAAGCCGTTGAGTACGTGAGCTGGCGGCGCCTTTGCGTTGGTTAGAGGGGTAACGACAAATACGCTCGACGCGCCGGAAAAAATGTCGCGCGCCTGCCGGCGCACAGGAAGCATATGCGCAACGCAAGCCGGGCCATCCCCGTTGGCCGGGACAGGAAACGAATACGCTCGCGCTTCTGCGTCGCGACCACCAAGGGCTTCGAGGGCGGCCCGAAATAGATCGTGCGAACGGTGATGTGAAATTATCAGTCGCCCCCCTGCCGCTGATTTGAATTGAGCGCCCATCTGCTCAAGCAGAAGATTGGCGGAAAGAACTCGCCCATTTGCGTCGAGGGCTGCTCCAGGCAATGCCAGCTTGCTCAGTGTTTCCGTCATGGCTCGGGCGCGCTCCAACCCCAAGCGAACTGCCAACAACGCAGAGCGGGCGAGGTGCGGGCGCAACGTATCGAGAACTGGTAGCACTTCCCGATCTACAAAGCCCTTCTTGTGGGAGCGCTCAATATTGAAAATGATGAGGTCGCCGGATGGCGCCGGTATCACAGTTCCAGTCCCGACGCCGCCGCCGAACTTCCGCAAGCAATCCACGTAGAATGGGTCTGTTTCGGCTTCTTCAGGAGTCACGAGATCGAGGTCGACGACGAAACCGGAGTAGTTCAGAGGCGCGAGACGCGATGCGCGTATGTTCTGGCGCATCCATCCTTCATCGATAAACGCGCGCAGCATGGGCGAAAGGCAGTCCGATGAAACGGCTCGAACATTTTGATCGGGATCAGCAGCAATCAGAATACCGCCATCGCAACGCGCAATGGCGGCAATCCGGTCGAGAATATCTATCCACAGATCAGGAATGACGGCTGCCTCGTAAATTCGATCAACGATATCGTTCATTGATCGCTGGCTCCGGCGTCATCGCAATTACAAAGAATCTCGATCCATGGGCCAGCAGTGCACGGAGCAAGCGCATCGGCGCGAAGTCGCCAATAAGCGGTAAGAGGTCTAATACGAAGATCATTCGCCAAAGGGCACGATGCAATAGAACGCATTCTCATGAACCCCCAAATGGCACATTTAAAAAAATTCAGTGCTGACAAGCAGTTGCGAGGCCTCTCGGTGATGGCGTCTCCGTCTGATTTATAAATTAAATGCTATATTAATTAATAGATAAATCCAGCTTCATTTAAAAGGTTGCCTACGGAAGTGCCCTGTCTTCGGCGCTGCACCACTAGCTTGCGGCGCGTCGGGGCCTGACGTCGACGATTTCGGCTGAGTTTGTCGGTTGGTTGAGATCCGCTTTCGTCCAAGAGCGCCGAGGCTGGGACCGGGCCAGAAGCATTGCGTTCGGCCAGACCCCCCGTGATTCAGGCTCCCAACCGGGGCCAGAATCGTATGCTACGAACTCAAGCTAATGCCGCCGAACAAGTTTTCTGCCGCTCCTCAGTAAGCGATCGCCGTAACCTCAATGGCCATTTCTTGGTCCTGCGATCCGGAGCACCCTGACGCGATCTGCCGGAGGCGTAGGACTGATGATCCAGGCAGCGCCACTTCATACGGCTTTTTACAGTCCCCGAGAGCCATTGCGCGAAGCGATTGGGGATGAAGGAAACCTGATTAATAGGAAAGGGGCATCCAGAAGCCTAGGAATCGTCTCAGTTCAGGGCACAAGTGCCGCGGCAGAATTGTCGGCCGTGATAGGCCCAAACCTCAGGCACTCCAGCATGACTATAAAGGACGATCCGATTTTCGCAGCCATCGAACGCCACCGGGAGCTGTCGAAACGGCATTCCGCGGCGGCGGATGTTTCTACGAAGCTCCTGGACGGTCCTGAATTTGAGGCGGCCGATAAGATCACCGCCTCCAGACGAGATGAGCTCGCCAAATATGCGGATACGCTGATCCGCACCGGTAGCAGGGATCGTGGCTTTGACGCGCTACGTCGCCACCCTCGATGATTGGGAGCTGCCTGACGACGACCGCGAGCTCCGGCAGATCGCAACGGACCCGACCGGTGATTGGCGCCGTGTGTTCCTGAACACGCTGGCCGACGCGCTCGACAAGATCGGTCATCCCGAGAAGACGGCAAGATCCTAATCTTCGTTAAGGGGTGCGTCAGGCGAGTGTCAGCCCGCCATACGATCTTTCTCTACGTTCCCCTGCACGGGATTCGCGGTTGCGAGGTCCGGTCGGATTTGCTTCCAAGGTCGGGCCTCGCTTCGTTATCTCCATGGAGCCTCGCTACGCTCTCAGAGAGTGTATTTGCGTGTAAATGTGAGCGCGGCCAGGGCTCCCTCAAACGTGGTGGGCTCGATCTCATCGACCCTGTACCGCGCTTTGAGCTCGACGTCCTCTGCAACTTTCACCGCCTTTTGCAGCGGATTGAGCCGCGCATCCCGGCGCGCGATCGACGCAGCAAGCGCAGCATGCTCAGCGCGGTTGCGATCGGGGTACATGTCCGCTGGGGAGTACAGGTCGATCTGCTCGTGAGAGGTCGAACGAAATCCTCCAGCGCCCCAGGGATTGCCGACGCTTTCGACGTATGGTTCAAGATCGCCGGCTTTCTTCAGTTCACGCTCAGCCGCCTCTAGAGCATCGTACGCCTCTGCCAATGCTTTATCAGCCGAGCGGTGCGCCGCCAGGGCGGCGAACACCGGATCGCTGTCGGCGGAAGCGGCCGCCATCGTGGGAGCTGCGGCAATGACGGCGGCGCTTCGGACGAGCATGTTCATTATAGATCTCCTGTTGATTGCTTCCCCGCTCGAAGAAATCGACGGGCGCGAGGAAGGTTCTGGCTGGGTTTGAGGGAGCTGACATGCGCCAGATTGGCTAGCGGGAATCAGGTCACGCGATAACAATTGAGACGCGCCCGGGGCGCAAAGCGTGAGCGGAGCTAAGTGGGTCATGGAATTATCCTGTTGTGAGCCGCGGGAAGTTTTCAGGTGTCAAGTGGCTTGCAGTTGACGGATTTCGTCCCGGTAGGCGGCGATCGTTGCGCGCCAGGTAGGCCCGTGGTCGATGTAGGCGGCGCGGCCGATCAGTGCTTGCAGCGTCTCAACGCGCTCAGCTTTCGCCTGAGCCGCCTTTGCCGCGACCACGGCGTTCTGCATAGCTTCAGCCCAAGCTCGCCGGAGTGCCCACGCGAAGCACTTGCGGCCAATGTCGATGAATTTGATCTGCGGATAGAGGTACGTTTCTCGGAAGATGGCCCAAGCTCGGCGCATGATGGCTGCGCGGTCGAATTTGGGCATAGCTCCGCCGTTCACCGCGAAGGTGCTCTTTGTCATCTGGGTTGCTCGCTGGCTTGCTATCTGATACTAAAAGTATCTCATCGGATCGGGTAGGATGTCAATACTAAAAGTATCAATTCGTCAGATCAAAGCGGCCCGAGCGTTGCTCGGCTGGTCGCAGGATGATCTAGCCACTCAGTCAGGAGTATCAGTCCCCACCGTCAAGAGATTGGAGGCTGCGGATGGTGAGGTTGGCGGGAGAGCGGAGACCGGTAACGCGCTTGTGGCCGCGCTTGAGAAGGCCGGTATAGAATTTATTCCAGAGAACGGCGGAGGGGCGGGGGTGAGGTTACGGAAGAGAAAGCGATAGCCAACCGCTGATTAACGTCACGACGCTCTGCCAGGGCATGGTTTCGGACCGCTGCTCGTGCAAAGCCGCTGAGCGTGCATTCAAGGAAGTAGGAACCTCATAAATGGGTTGGCTATCCCGAAAACTGGCTTTATGGGGCGCTAGTGCGCAGAAGCGCGAAATCACGGATTTTGTTCAGCGATTGGCCGCTCTCGATTCCGCAGAAGTGGGCATGATGGTTATCGCGGCTGCGGAATGGCGCAATCGGCTGGCCGAAACTGAGGGGTTGAGTTGCTGCAGCCAGGTGCCGTCCTAGCCCAGCACCCCGAACTGACCTTTAATTTCTCACGGACGGTTCAAAAACTGCAGGGCTCTGGCGATTTCGCGGCTGCGGCAGGGCTGATTGTCTGGGTGCATTCGCTGAGAGCCATGACCGATCCGCTTCTCAGAGAAGACGGAAGAGCTATGTGGCGGGAGTTGGCGCGCGGCTTTCCGCATGTGATGCGGACAACCGCAGAACTCGAGGCCGCAACCGGAAAAAGGGTCAAGATCGAAGGCTGGCAGACCTTTCCTGAGGGTTTAGGCGAACGGAGCTGATTGCTCGCCGCGTCGGCTGCTAGCTCTGGCAGGACAAAGGCAGCGCAACGTCCTCACGCCAGCATCGATTTCACTGACGACGCGGAGAATGTTGCGCCGTTCTCGTTGACGTGTCCAAGCCTGGCGAGCTCGGCCGCGATCTCGCGCAGGGAAAGATTGGCAGCCTGAAGGCGCTTCGCCTCTTGGACCATCTCGGGCTTGCGCTCGGCCCAGCTCTTTCTGCCCTCGACCTTGGCGCCTGTCCTGCGGCGTTTCCGCTCCCTAGCGCCTCGCAGCTTGGCCACCGTCATGGCTTTATCGAACTGGGCAACTGCCCCAAGGATCTGACGGATCAGCACCGCCGTAGGAGTATCGTCCACGAATTGATCGGGAGAGTCAGCCGCGATCAGTGCCACTCCCTCTGCGTTTAGACGCTTCCAGCCAGTTTCCTGGACGATCAAGTCCCGAGCGAAGCGATTGGCAGTTTCGACGATGATGGTCCGGACGCCATTGCCGGCGATCATTTCGAGGGCGGCCATGAAGCCTGGCCGAGTATCGATCGTGTCGCTTCCGGCAACGGCGGGGTCATCGAACCACGCCACGATCTTGTAGCCGGCGCGGTTGGCGTAGGCCTGGACTGCCTTCCGCTGGCGAACCACGCTGTCCTTGTCCGCCCCGACGTTCGCCGCTGAACTCGTTCTCGTGTAACCGATTGCAGGCCGCCGCTGGCGTTTCTCTTGACCTGACATGGGCTTAATCCCGAGTTGTACAGATATCTCAGGAAATCCGTACGACAGCCGGCCGTTCGGCACAAGAAAATTTAGGCGCAATGGATGGAGGGGCTGCAAATGAAAGGAGGACGCTGCCAGTCGCTCGAGCAAGTTGGGGAAGCAGCGGGCCCCTCGCTGTCGATAATCAAACGCCTGGAGGCGAGGGAGAGGAGGACCTCGGAAAGCGTTCGAGAAAGCCGGTGGCAGACCTCAACTCATTACTACGGCTGACTTAAGCTTGCCTAAGCTGGTTAATTATATCTGTCAGGGCCGCGATGTGCCCCTCCAAGATGAGCTTGTTCGCCTCAGCGCTTCGTATTGTGTTTAAGAGTGAATCGATACGAGCCCTCATGGCAGAAATCTTTTCCTCTACCACGCGGTCGTCAAGCGACAATTCGCCACCGTCGCTTGTCACTTCGGGGTCGATAGGCGAGCGAGTTAAATTGACTTCGTCAATTTGGATATAGGTATATAAGTAGATGTTGGTTCGCAATGACCTCGGAGGATCTCCGCCAATATCCATACTGCCTTCCGAACGGTGAAGCTCAACTCGACCTCGCGGTATTTGGCTTAGACTAGCGCGATTTTCAGAGATGATTTTCTGTAATTGCTTGAGCGCCGCTCCGAACATTCCCGGTGCATCACTCAACCATTCAGTCATGCGTGCAATCGTCTGATCGAGGAACTGGGCTCTTTCGCGTCGATCTACGCGAACAACCTTGTATATCGCCAAGACAAATAGTGCGGCTCCGTTGGCTGCCTGATAGATGCTTGGCCCTCGCTCGAGCAACTCAAAGGCAGCTCTCTCGGATTCATCGCGCATTTCGCGGATGCCGTGAATGTTTACCGGACTAGCTGCCATGTAGACGTCAAACTGGCGCGTCAGCGCCCGCGATCGAATTACCGCTTCCTCATTGAAAAATCTCTCCAGTTGCTCGGGAATAAACACAAACAGATCCCGGAGCAGCGCGATAATTGTATCCATTCGGCGTAGGCCGCAGGGTCACCGCCTGAGCAGTTCAGGGTTCTCTTTGTAAACCTTGATGAGCTCGATCAGGTTTTCGATGCCGAAGTCGGTGAACGCCTGAACACCGTCTTCACCGACGCCATAGACCCAGATCACGCCGTCCTCGATCTCCATCCCGATGGCGATGTCGCGCAGCCAGTCTTCATCTTCGCCGAGGTCCATTGCCACCTGGGTAATAGTGGTGACGTGATGGACCTTGTTGACGTGCGTGGTCATGCTGCTCGAGCAGAGATTGCTGATCCCGGCGTCCAATTCCAAGGCAGCAGCTCGTCCAGCCGATGAACTGGGTGGGCGGCGATGCGGGCAAGGATGTCCGTGAGCCAGGCTTGCGGATCAACGCCGTTCATTTTGGCCGTGACGATCAAGCTATACATGGAAGCCGCGCGCCGCCCACCGCGGTCAGAGCCGCAGAACAGCCAGGCCTTTCGCCCGAGCGCTATACCTCTTAATCCTCGCTCGGCCGCATTGTTGGAGAGACAGACGCGTCCGTCCTTCAGGAACAGCGTGAAGCTCGCCCATCGCTTCAGGATGTAGTTGAACGCCTTGGCCAGGTCGTGCCCACGGGACAGCTTGACGAGCTGCTGCCGCATATAGACCTGAAGGTCCTCGACCAGAGGCCGGCTCAGCGTCTGTCGCACCTCCAGACGCCCTTCGGGGCTCTTGCCATTGC
>NZ_JBANBA010000179.1:0-11773 GCF_059803475.1 Bradyrhizobium sp. UFLA05-89
AAGATGAAGCCGAGCGCGAACGCGCCGCGCAGCCGGCGCAACGCGAGCTTCACCGCCTCGACCGGCTTGTTGCCACGGGTGAGCAGATCGTCGACCAGATGCAGCACGATCTCGGTGTCGGTCTCAGTGCGGAATACCGTGCCCTTCGCCTCGAGCTCCTCGCGTAGCTCGCGGAAATTCTCGATGATGCCGTTATGGACCACCGCGACGCGTTCGGTGGCGTGCGGATGGGCATTGTGCTCGGTCGGCTTGCCGTGGGTGGCCCAGCGGGTGTGACCGATGCCGGTCGTCCCTTTCAGCGGATTGTCACGCAGCCGTGCCTCGAGGTTCTTCAGCTTACCTTCGGCGCGGCGGCGCTCCAGGTGATCGCCTTCGAGCGTGGCAACACCCGCGGAGTCGTAGCCGCGATATTCAAGCCGCTTGAGCGAATCCACCAATTGCTCTGCAACCGGTTCGAGCCCGAGAATGCCGACAATCCCGCACATGCGGATCAATATCCCCCAAATCGTCGAAAAATCATCAAAAGGACACCCGCAGTGTTTAACGAAGTTCCTGGGATGGCCGATACTCAATAATTATTGCGGATTGCGACAGCACAAAATGCACGCAGCCTTAATGCAGCGATCCGCGGCTTGGGTTCGTTCGCCTTTAACCGCGCGCATTAACCGGCTGTCAACAGATTTGGCCAACGATTCCTCGCGTGGAGATCAAGGCCATGAAGCGCTCGTCCGACCGCAAAGGTCTGTCATCGATGTATGTGCATGCCAGCGAAACCACTGGCACGCACCTGGCGCATTGGCCGCCGCCGCAACGCGGCAAGGAAAGCAAACCCGTCTTCATCAAGCACGCTGCCGGCGAGCCCGTGAAGCGCGCCAAGCCGCGCGGCTGGCGTCTGACCCGCGCGATCTTCTCCGAATTCGCGGAGGACGAATAACGAAGCTCAATCTTTGGGCTTCTTTGCACCCGTCTTCATTTCGCGATAGCGCGCCGCGCCGCCTTCGCGGATGGTCTGCTGATTGCGTTCCAGTGCCATCGCATCGTCAGGAACGTCTTTCGTTATCACCGAGCCCGAGCCGATATAGGCGCCGTTGCCGATTTTGACGGGCGCGACCAGCGAGGAGTTGGTGCCGACGAAGGCGCCCTTTCCGATCAACGTTTTATGCTTGCCGAATCCGTCGTAGTTGCAGGTGATGGTGCCTGCACCGATATTGGACTTGGCGCCGACGATCGCATCACCAATGTAGGCGAGATGATTGGCTTTCGCGCCCGCCTCAAGCGTCGCGGCCTTGGTCTCCACGAAGTTGCCGATTTTGGCACCTTCGCCAAGCGAGCTGCCCGGCCGCATACGCGCGAACGGACCGACGGACGCGTTCTTGCCAATCGAACTCTGCACGATGTGCGAGAATGAATGGATGACAGCACCGTCGGCGATCGACACGCCCGGACCGATCACCACGAAGGGCTCGATCGTGACGTCCTTGCCGTAGGTCGTGTCAGCGGCAAGGTAGACAGTATCGGGCGCGATCAGCGTGACGCCGGCTTCCATCGCCGCGTTGCGCAGTCGCCCCTGCATTACGCTTTCTGCTTCAGCCAGCTGCGCCTTGGTGTTAATGCCGCGCACTTCGTCCTCACCGGTCTCGATCACGACGGCCTCCCATCCCTGTTCGCGGACGATCCCGACCGCGTCCGTCAGATAATATTCGCCCTTCGAATTCGCATTGCCGATCTTGTCGAGGATCGCCAGCGCGCGGCGCCCGTCCAGCGCCATCACGCCGGCGTTGCACAGCGTGATCTTGCGGTCTTCAGCGCTCGCATCCGCGTGCTCGCGGATCGCAACCAGACGATCGCCTTCGACGATGAACCGGCCGTAGCCCGTCGGATCGGCGGCACGAAAGCCGAGCGCGGCAAGCGCCGCACCGCTCGCGAGCGGCGCGCGCAGCCGCTCGAACGTTTCGGCCGAGATCAGCGGCGTGTCGCCGAACGCGATCAGAAGATCATCTGCGCCGCGCGCAATCGCCTCGCGCGCCGCCAGCACCGCATGCGCGGTGCCAAGCCGTTCGGGCTGCACGAAGGTGAGCGCGTCGGGCCGGATACGCCGCGCTTCATCCGCAACCGCTGCATGCTCGGGCCCGATCACCACCGCAAGCGACGTGCCGGTTCCATTCGGAGCGGCCGCCAGCACGTGGGCGAGCAGCGGCTGCCCCGCGACCGGATGCAGCACTTTTGGCAGGCTCGATCGCATGCGCGTGCCTTCGCCGGCGGCGAGTACGATCGTGAGGCTGGAGCGGGCGGTCATCGATATTTCCAGTGATTCCAGTGTCGGCCGAATCGCTTCCGATTGGCGCGAGGTGCTTGCGCGTCGTCATAGAGGCGTTTTGCTACCCCCGCAAATGCCCGGAATTCAAGTGCATCCCGCATTTCCTGTTAATGTTCCCTGATTGATTCGGGGAAGCTCGACGGGGCTGGGCACTTAACGATCATGGCAAAGGATTCCGACCCACTGGCCGGCGTCTTCGAGACCAGGGATTCCGGCGGTCTTCTCGCCGGGCTCCTGGCTGAGGAAAACGAGTTCGATCGCCGCATGATGTGGCGGCTCGGCTCGTGGGGCGTCGGGGCCGTCGGCGCCGTGGTGATCGCAGTGATGGCCAATCAGGCGCAGCTCGGCTGGCGGCGCGACCAGATCGCAGCCGCCGATCTCACGCGCCAGACCGACCGGCTCCAGATGCTGACGAGGGAGAGCCAGAGCGAAGCCCGCAGGCTGGCATCCGCGATCGAGACGCTCAACACCGATCGCGACCGGCTTTATTCGCGCGTCACGGTCTTGGAGCAAGGGCTCGATTCCGTCACCGGCGCAGTGGCAAAGCAGAATACAGCGCCGCCGCAGACGCCCGCAGCCAAGCCGCAGGAGACGGCGGCGGCCACCGCGCAACCGATGCCCTCACCTTCGCCCGCTGCGCCAAACGTCGCGCCGGTCGCCTCGACGCCTGCGGCGGGCGACAAGGCGCGCGCGGACGCCGCCAAAGAGCCCGCCAAGGAACTGAACAAGGACCAGAGCAAGGATCAGGCCAAGCAGCAGGCCGCTCCGCCGCCCCAGACCGCTGCTGCGGCATCGCTTGTTCCGCAATTCTCAACATCGCCTGCCGGGCTGCCAACCATGCCGCTGATTGCGTCCAAATCGGTGATGGCGCCGCCCGATCCCAGCGCATCCAAGCTGGCCCAGCCGGAAACGGCAGACAAGTCGGATAAGGCTGACAAGGCCGACAAGACGGAGAAGTCGGAAAAAGCCGAGACGCCAAAGGACGACGCGGCATCGCCGACCGAGGTCGCGGCGACAACTGCCGCTGCTGAGCCCGAGGCCGCTGAGAGCGAGCCGCCAGCGCCGGCGATATCAGTGCAGCAGACCCGCTTCGCGGTGGATCTCGGCAGCGCCAACTCGATCGGCGGCCTGCGCGCGCTATGGCAGGGCCTGATCAAGTCCAACCCGGAGATCGCCAACCTCCGGCCGATCATCATGATCAAGGAGAGCAAGACCGGTGCCGGCATGCAGCTCCACCTCGGTGCCGGTCCGCTGGTGAATGCGGCCGCCGCTGCCAAGATCTGCGCCGGTCTCATCGAGAACGAACGAGCCTGCGAGACCACCGTGTTCGACGGCCAGCGGCTGTCGATGCGCGGTCAGGACGCATCGCCCCAGCAGGCCTCTCCACAGGCCGAGACGCTGCCGCCCCCCGCCAAGCCCGAGAAACCGCAGCACCGGCGGAGCTACTCTTCGAAGCGCGCCAAGCGTGAGGAACCGCCGCCACCTCCGCCGCCAGCGGCCCCACCGCCGCCCAAGCAAGAGACGACGGCCGCCTCAACCATATCCTCGTTCTTCAGCCGAAACAAAAACTGAAGTTGAGTCAGTCCGTTATCGCGAAACTCTGAGGCAAATTCGCAAGGCCTTCGCCTTACCTGTTGCCCGCATCCGCCTTCCCGACCATATTGCCCCCATGAAGAAGAAACCGTTCCGCCTCACGCCCTACCAGGTGCAGTTCCTGCTCGTGGTTGGCTTCGTCACCGTCGGCTATGCGCTCTACCTGCGCTATCTCGCCGTCGAGTTCTCGCAAGTCTCGCTCGCCTGCGACGCCGGCCTGCAGACCGTGATCTGCAAGGCGCGCGCGACCGCGACAGTGCTGTTCAAGAACTCGGTATTCGGCATCGTCGCGCTGGTGATCGCGACGCTGAACCTGATGCGGCCCTCGATCGTGCTGTTGACGCTGGGCGTGGTCGCCGCAGGTCTCGGCATCGTGCTCTACAACATCGTGCTGTCGGGGATCGCGATCGGGCTGCTTATTCTGGGCTTTGCGCGGCCCGCGCCCGCCACAGCGTAAGCGCGAACAACAGATACATCGCGCAGGTCCATAGCGACTGCCAATTGTCGCGGCCCTCGTTGATCAGCACATAGGCCGCCGACAGCGCCAAGAGGCCGGCAAAGATCGATTCCGCGAGCGGACGCACGCCGGTCTGGGGGCGGTTCAGCATCAGAAGTGCAAACGGCACCACCGCCATGGTCAGCGAGGCGAACGGAAAATCGCGGTAGCGGGGATCGAACACGAAACCGAGCGCGGTCTCGCCCGCGATCACGGCGGTCACCGCAAGCGTTAGCCCAAGCGCCGCGGTTAGTTTTGACCATTTCCGCGCCTCGCGCGGACCCAGGATATCGAGGAACGTCGGCAGTCCCCGCCCCGACACTAGCGCTTGCGCGCAGAAGATCGGCGACAGCACGCCGGCGGCAAGGAGCGCGCCCCATTGCAGCCAGCCGCCCCAGCCGTAGCTCTCATAGTACATCTTGTCGAAAGCGATCCCGAACAGCATGCCGGCTGATGTCGCCGAGATGCCGACGCCGAGCCACGCCGAGAACCGCGGCGTCCAGGGTCGCCGACGCAAGGTCAGGCCCGCGACTGCGAACACCAGCACGCTGACGGCCATGCCGGCGCCCATGTACCATTTCCAGTATGGGAAATTGCTGATCGGCTCGCCCGGCGGGTATTTGAGCTGACGGCGGACGGAATCGATGAAGCCCCAATAGCCACCGACGGTGCCTTCGATCTGGCGCTTCCAGGGCTGGTCATAGGCCTCGATCAGGTTGACCCGAAAGCCCTGCGCCTTGGCGAGGGTCAGGATCTCCGACACCACGCGCGCCTGGTTGGTGCGCGAGGGGAGCGCGCCTTCGCGCATGCGCCCTTCGCTCGGCCAGCCCGTTTCGCCGATAAGGATCTCCTTGCCCGGAAAGGCAACCGCCATGCGCTGGCGGATCTGCTCGACATGGCCGGCCGCGAACTTGGCACGGATCGGAAAATCCTCCCAGTAGGGAAGGATGTGGATGGTGACGAAGTCGACGGCGTCGTAGACCTCGCGATTCTTCAGCCAATATTCCCAAACGTCGGCATAGGTCACGGGAACGGTAACCTGAGCCTTCACCGAACGGATGATCGCCACGAGATCGGCCGTGGTCATCTCGCCGCGCAGCAGCACCTCGTTGCCAACCACGAGCGAGGTGATGGTGTCGGGGAATTCCTTGCTCAAGCGGACTGCGGTCGCGACCTGAGAGAAGTTCTTGGAGCGGTTGCTGCCGAGCCAGATGCCCTGAATCACCTTCAGCCCACCGACCTTGGTGGCGACCGCCGGCACCTGATCGAGCCCATTCTCGATCGAATAGGTGCGAACGCAGTCGGTGATCTCCTTGAGCTGTCGCAGATCCTGCTCGAGTTGGTCGGCCCCGATATGCGTCGAGGGGTCGAGCGGCGTCTGATCACCGCGGAACGGCGCGTAGGAGACGCATTGCAGCTTGGAACTGGGATCGATGGGCGCGCGCGCCAGCGTGATCGGCGTGGCCAGCCACCACCACACGGCAGCAATCGCACCCAACGATAAGAGCAAGAGCGCCAGTGGCGTACGAAGAGTAATCGGTTCCGTCCTCCGCGAAGGGCCCGTCGATTACCTGCTTGCAGGCCGTCTGCCAAGGGGCCAATACCGACAATGCGGCAATTGCACCTGCCATCCCGTCCCATTCGCCTGCGGCTCTTCGACCGGCGCATAGCATGGTGACTTTGCTGGACAAAGCTTGAAATACCAGTCATGGGATTCAACGGGACTTTTCCGCCGCATTGGAGACCCATTTGGACGGCATCACACCGCGCGTCCGTGGAGGTCTCGCGCGGGCGGCCAGAGAGATCGGGGAATTTATGCGGCGACGGGTGCTTGAGTTAACGAATGCGGTCCTGCGGCATGTTGCCGTCCCCTCCCTCATCGTTCTGCTCGGCCTTTCAAGCTCGCTTGCCCAGAGCGGCTCTCCCCAGGACCAGGGCAAGGCGGCCGCCACGACACCAGCTGACGCCGCCAAGGACGCCAACCAGAACCAGCGCCGCACCGACGAGTTCGCCGAGGCTGCCCAAGCCATCAACGGCCCGGCCGGAAACCCCGAATGCGTCTGGCTCGGCCGCCGCGTGGTGCGGCTGATGTGGCGTGATGATCTCGATACCGCCTTCCGCCATCTCGATCTCTACGACCGCTTCGGCTGCCCCGGCGGCCACATTCAGGCGGCGTTCCGCTGCCTGACCCGCTTTGGCGGCCAGATCGATCCCAAGGTCGCCGAGACCCTGGACAGCCGCGTGCACGCCTGCTGGATCAATCCGGCGGCGCAGCCCCAGCAGGCGGCTGCCGCGGCGTCCCAACCGCCCGCGCCGACGACCGGCACTTCGCCGCAGCCGACTGCAAGCCCTGCGCCTGCCGCGAGCCCCTCGCCCGCCGCCCCCCAAAAATAGCCGCGATCACTTCACCCGCCGTTCAGGAACGATGGGCGATACCGGCGATTGGCACTGCTCGTGCTTTTCAGATCGTCGGTGCCCTCAAAAGGCCATGCCGCTAAACGACACGGCGTCATGACAGTTGTGAAAAGGCGTGGCAGAGGTATGTTCCGTTTGCCGCGGACTCGGTCGGATCTCGGGGTCGGATCCGCTTCCCTGCCATCTCAGCCCCAATTGGTTTAGCCGCGATGCGTGCCATCGTTGCCGTTCTGTTGCTCGTGTCCGCACTTCACGCCGGCCTGTGGGGAGTCCTGCGCGACAAGGAGCCCGCGCCGGACTTCAAGGGTCTGTTGCCGAGCGTGTCCTATGCGCCGTTCGAGGGATCGGCCCACCCCGACATCGATAACATTCCGACCATCGAGAAAATCCGCGCCGACCTGAAGACGCTGTCGACAATGACGCGCGCCATCCGCCTGTATTCGTCCACTGGCGGCGTGGAGCTGGTGCCGCCGATCGCCGCGGAGTTCGGCCTCAAGGTCATGGTCGGCGCCTGGATCGACAAGAACGACGAGCGCAACCAGCGCGAGATCGAGGCCGCCATCAACCTCGCCCGGAAGAACAGCAACGTGATCGGCGTCGTCGTCGGCAACGAGGTGATCTATCGCGGCGAGCAGAAGGTCGAAGACTTGATCGACATGATCAAGAAGGTCAGGAGCGCGGTTCGCGTGCCCGTCACGACCGGTGAGATCTGGAACATCTGGCGCGACAATCCGGACCTCGCCTCCAATGTCGACTTCATCGCCGCCCACGTGCTGCCCTACTGGGAGAATTTCCGCTCGGATCAGGCGGTCGACCAGGCCGTCGACCGCTACAACCTGCTGCGCAATCTGTTCCCCGGCAAGCGCATCGTGATCGCCGAATTCGGCTGGCCGAGCGCGGGCTACAATCTGCGCAACGCTGACCCCGGTCCGTTCCAGCAAGCGCTGACCCTGCGCAACTTCGTCAGCCGCGCCGAAGCCATCGGCATGGAATACAACATCGTCGAGGCGATCGATCAGCCTTGGAAGTTCTTCGAAGGCGGTGTCGGTCCTTACTGGGGCATCCTCAACGCCAGCCGCGAGCCGAAATTCTCGTGGACCGGCCCGGTCGAGAACCCCGACTACTGGAAGCTGATGACGATCGCGCTGCTCGTCGGCATCCTTCTCTCGCTACCGATTCTGCGGCTGGAGCAGCCCACCGCCAGGCAGGCGTTCCTGCTGTCGGCGACTGCGAATGGCGTCGGCGCCTGGGTCGCGACCGTGTTCGCTTATTGGGCCGGCCACTATTTCCTGTTCGGCTCGGCCTTCGCGCTGACGCTCGGCATGATCCTTCTTGTTCCTCTTGTGCTCATTGCGATGGCGCGGATCGAGGAGATCGCCGCGGTCGCCTTCGGCCGGCCGCCGCGCCGGCTGCTCGCCAAGGGCAAGCCGGTCGAAGGCGTCCCCGAGAACTATTTCCCGAAGGTCTCGATCCACATTCCCGCCTATTACGAGCCGGTCGACATGCTCAAGCAGACGCTTGATGCGCTGGCGCGGCTGAACTACCCGAACTACGAGTGCGTGGTCATCATCAACAACACGCCCGACCCCGCCTTCTGGCAGCCGATCCAGGATCACTGCCGCGCGCTCGGCGAGCGCTTCAAGTTCATCAACGCCGAGAAAGTGCAGGGCTTCAAGGCCGGTGCGCTGCGCATCGCCATGGACCGCACCGCGGCGGATGCGGAGATCATCGGCATCCTCGATGCCGACTATGTCGTCGATCCGGACTGGCTGAAGGATCTGGTGCCGGCCTTTGCCGATCCGCGTGTTGGCCTCGTGCAGGCGCCGCAGGATCACCGCGACGAAGACCTGTCGATCATGCACTACATCATGAACGGCGAATACGCCGGCTTCTTCGACATCGGCATGGTCCAGCGCAACGAGTTCAACGCCGTCATCGTGCACGGCACGATGTGCCTGATCCGCCGCGCCGCGATGGACATGGCCGGCGGCTGGTCGAGCGACACGATCTGCGAGGACAGCGATCTCGGCCTTGCGATCCAGGAGCTCGGCTGGACCACGCACTACACCCGGCACCGCTACGGCCAAGGCCTTCTGCCCGACACCTACGAGGCGTTCAAGAAGCAGCGCCACCGCTGGGCCTATGGCGGCTTGCAGATCGTGAAGAAACACTGGCGGCGCTTCATGCCCGGCGCGAGCCGACTGACGCAGGACCAGAAGCGCGAATACGGCCTCGGCTGGCTGAACTGGCTGGGAGCTGAAAGCCTTGGCGTCGTCGTCGCCCTCCTCAACCTCGTCTGGGTGCCGATCGTCGCCTTCGCCGACATCGCAATCCCCGACAAGATTCTGACGCTGCCGATCATCGCCGCCTTCGTGGTCTCGCTCGCGCACTTCCTGTCGATGTACCGTCTGCGTGTCGCGGTGAGGCCCGGCCAGATGCTGGGCGCCATGATCGCCGCCATGAGCGTGCAGTGGACGGTGTCGCGCGCGGTCGCGCAAGGGTTGATCACCGAGCACATCGCTTTCGCCCGCACCTCCAAGGGCGGCCTATCGCGAATGTCGATCGAGTTCCAGGCGTTCTGGGAAGCCGTGATCGGCGCGCTGCTGCTGATCGGCGCCGGCGTGCTGGTCGCCTCCAACAGCTTCCGACAGATCACCGAGATCTACATCTTCGCTGGCGTCCTGGTGCTCCAGAGCCTGCCGTTCCTGGCGGCGGTCGCGATCGCCATCCTGGAGCTCAGCCGCATCAACTCGTTCCAGTTCTGGCGCGACAGCGCCGTGCGCGCCGCCGAGCTGATCGGCCTGCGCCCTGTCGCGCTGCCGAGCCCCGCCGGTTCCTCGCAGCCGGTCGCAAGCGAGGTCCGCCGCGAGGCCAACTGAGCGCGGCCCGCGGCCGACTGAAGCGCGCCGGTCGAGGCTCCGCGGTGGACGGCCTCGTTTCTTCGGCGGGGATGACACGCAGCCGGCAAGTTGAAAATTCCGCTCTAACTGGCGGAAACACTGCGCGAATCCCTGCCCCTGCCGCGATCTGCGGCAACCGCGCACGCTATTGACCTCAGCGGCCGCTCACCCTACACAGCGCGGGCCGAAAGCATGATCCGGAAATTGCCTTACCGGTTTTCCCCGCGACAAGCGTTAAGTTGCGGCAAGACATGCTTCTCGAATGTCCGAAGGCGATGGCGACCGATCCGCGAAGCCATCAAGCGGCCATGGGAGCGCGTAGCTCAGCCGGTAGAGCACGTGACTTTTAATCACGGGGTCCTGGGTTCGAGCCCCAGCGCGCTCACCAAGCTAAATCAAAGACTTAAAGCCAATTTTGACACACCAAATCACAGCGCGATTTTGCGCCATGCACACACTATGCACACATCGCGAGGCCGGCCATGACGGTTCTTGCGATTGTCGGAGGCGCGTTGCTTGTGTTGCTTGCCCTGGCGGCGGCACTCGTCGCGATCGTCGCGAAACAGCTTCGGAGGTCCCGGAGGTGTCGACTGAGACCATAATTGACGAGTTGGCCGCGGATCAGACTCCGGTTGTGGGGTCGGCGTCTATGGCTTCAAGCTGTTCACAGACCTGCCAGTGGCGGGATCGCCCGTGCACGCATCTGCACCGGACAGCACAAATCACAATTGTACCGTTTTGGTGCGCATTTCGTCGGGCGTCCTTACGCTAAATTCATCAGCCGCGTTGCAGATTTGGGCCTACGCAGGCGTTGTGCTTGTGTTACGAGTCCCTAGATCCCCGATCGCAGGCAGATTGATGGCGAAGAGCAACAAACGGCAGCCGATCCCCAGCCGCCGCCAGGGCGTTCCGCCACTTCCCCCGAGCCCGCCCGCTGGGGCCTCGCAAATTGTACTTGGTTACAATCCCCAAGGCCCCAAGGAACCGATCGATATCGTCTCGACCAAGGAGGCATGGAGCGAGTTTACCCTTGCCGACGGCACTGTGTTGCGCGCCAAAGCTGTTGTGCTGGACGTGCGTAAGATGGTCGACCAATATAATCAGGATGGAGAGCCGATCTACGAGATGCAGTTGACGATGGTCAATCAAGCTCGGGTTCCGGAAGACCTGAAAAAGAAGAGCTGAGGGATGAGCGCAAGAACAGCTGAGCGGGAGGTCGCGGCACATGCGGTGAGGGTCGTTCCCGTTACCACAAGCGTTCCCGCGTTTGGCGGAACACACTTTCTGACGTCTTTCAACGCAGGCGGATACATAAGCCAGCCGCAGCATGGAACGATGACCGGTAACGTCACCATCTCGAACGTCACGTTAGGTTTCTCGTTTGCTATCCATACCGCTGGCGGCAGTGTGTACGATTCGGATTTTGTTGCAGACATTTTGGCGGCAGATGCCGCCGAGCCCGAAGCGAGCTTCGACAACGTCGTAGACATGCTGGAATGGCTAAATCGCGATTAGTCCATGCCGGAGAAGCCAAAGCGGAACCACGCAAAGTGGCAGCTCGCATCTGGTTTCAAAGATTCCTGGGCTCGATTCAAGACAGACGGCATCAGCGAGGCGATGACGGAATTTGATCGCCGCAAACGATCAATTCCTCCGACTGCCCTGCCTGCAAAGATGAAGGACCACAAGCTAGACGGTCCCTTCAAGGGCTTTATGGAGTGTCATCTCGCGGGCGACGTCCTTCTGATCTATAAGCCGCTTCCCGGCGGCGCCATTAAACTACTTCGCGTCTGCACTCACGCAGATCTCAAGGGCCCCAAAGCGAAGGTGCTGGCAAAGCAGTTGAGGAACGAGGAGTAATAGCTGCCGCGGCAGCTACGACGGGCAGTAGACCGGTCGCTCCTTCAGCCACCACGGATCGATAATTTGCGAGGTGCCCGCGCTGCCGCTTTGATCGTGGCATGCGTAGACCTGCTGTAACCCTCCGGTGCAGGCCGCGGGTTAGCTGCGTTTGGCGCGCTTGCCTGCCCATTTTTTGGCGAGGGCCTCAAC
>NZ_JBANBA010000017.1:0-108557 GCF_059803475.1 Bradyrhizobium sp. UFLA05-89
GCCAATATCGAGGCCGTGATGATCGACGGCGTCTGGAAGAAGCGGAACAGCAGGCTTCTGGTCGACGGGCTGGAGCCGAAGAAGGAGCTGCTCGCGCAATCCGGGCGGCGGCTGGTGCAGGACATCGAACGACAGGGACGCGCCGCCTGAGGCGCCAATGGACAACAAGAATGACAGACTCTTCGAGAAACATCGCTTTCATCGGCATCGGCAAGATGGGCCTGCCGATGTCGACGCTCGTCGCCAAGGCCGGCTGTGCCGTGACCGCCTTCGACCCAAGTGCGGCTCGTATCGCTGCCGCACGTGAACAGGGCATCGCTGTTGCGGCGTCACCGACTGACGCAGTCAGCGGCCGGGCCGCTGTGATCACTTCCCTGCCCGACGATGCTGCGCTGCGCGCCGTGATGCTCGGCCCAACCGGCCTGATCGGCTCGATGGCGCCGGGAGCCGTGCTGATCGAGACCAGCACAGTCAGCGCGGAGGCCTCCGCTGAGGTTGGTGCCGCGGCACAGGCGCGCGGTGTCGCCTATCTGCGTGCACCGGTCTCGGGCAATGCCAGCATCGTCCACACGGGCGCGCTGACCTGCTTCGTCTCGGGCCCGAAGGACACTTTCGAGGCCGCAAAGCCGCTGTTCGCAACTTTCACCCGTGCGCAGTCATATCTCGGGCCCGGCGAAGAGGCGCGCTACGCAAAACTCGCTGTCAACCTGATGATTGCGGTGTCGGCCGCCATGATGGCCGAGAGCCTCGCGCTCGCGCGCAAGGGCGGAATCGCCTGGCAGGACATTCTGAAGGTGCTCGATGACAGCGCGGTTGCCTCGCCCATGGTGAAGTACAAGACCGCGCCGCTCAGGACCCGCGATTTCGAGTCGACATTCTCCTGCAAGCAGATGGCCAAGGATCTCGATCTGATCCTTGGTGCCGGCCATGCCGTCGGCGTCCCGCTGCAACTCGCAGCGCAGGTGCGCGAGACCTACGGCTCGCTGGTCGCGCAGGGCGACGGCGAGACCGACTTCATCGCGACCGTCAAGCACCTGGAACGGCTGTCCGGGCTTGGCGAGCCAAAACTCTGATCAACGGAGGCAACGTTGCGTAACTTCAACGAGAACACGATCACCGACGCCGTGCTGGAGCGGATCACGGGCGCGACCGATCCGCGCGTCAAGCAAGTGAGCGAGGCGCTGGTGCGCCACCTTCATGCCTTCGTGCGCGAGGTCCGGCCCACCCAGAAGGAATGGGAGTACGGCATCGACTTCCTCACCCGCACCGGCCACATGTGCGACGACAAGCGCCAGGAGTTCATCCTGCTGTCGGACACGCTCGGCGTCTCCATGCTGGTCGACGCCATCAACCATCCAGTGCCGGAAGGCGCGACCGAGACCACGGTGCTGGGCCCCTTCTTCGTGCAAGCCGCTCCGGAGAAGACCCGCGGCGAGAACATCTCGGGCAAGATGGAAGGTGATCCGATGCTGGTCACCGGTTCGGTCTCGGCCGTCGACGGCCGGCCGCTCGCGGGCGCCGTGGTCGATGTCTGGCACTCCGACGACGATGGCTATTACGACGTGCAGCAGCTCGACAAGATCGGCGATCTCGCGATGCGCGCGCGCTTCCACACCGACCAGAACGGCCGCTTCCATTTCTGGTCGATCAAGCCCGCCGCCTACCCGATCCCACATGACGGGCCAGTCGGCGAAATGCTGGAGGCGCAGGGCCGACATCCCTGGCGTCCCGCGCATGTGCATTTCATGATCTCCGCGCCCGGCTTCGAACAGCTCGTGACGCATGTGTTCGTCGCCGGCGACCAGTACCTCGACAGCGACGTGGTGTTCGGCGTCAAGGATAGCCTGATCCGCGAGTTCGTCCGTCATCCGGCCGGCCGTGCGCCGGATGGTCGCATGGTGGACAGCGAATATTTCCATCTCAACTATGATTTCGGCCTGAAGCAGGTTGCGAGCGGCGCAAGAGCTGCTTAAGCCGGATCACGGCTGAAAGGACCGACAAGAGTCCGGCAAGCCGAGCTTTTTGGAGAGGACGGACGATGGAGGAGGCTGACACACCGCTGCTCGAGCTGCGCGGCATCAGCAAGGAGTTTCCGGGCGTCAAGGCGCTGGACGACGTGTCCTTTGCCGTGTTTCCCGGCGAGGTCCATATGCTGCTGGGCGAGAACGGTGCCGGCAAGTCGAGCCTGATGAAGGTGCTGTGCGGAGCCTACCGAGCCGACGCCGGCGAATTCTACTACAAGGGCCAAAAGGCCGCGATCGCCTCGACCACGGATGCGCAGATGCTCGGCATCGCCGTCATCTTCCAGGAATTCTCGCTCGTCCCCCATCTCGACATCGCTCAAAACATCTTCCTCGGCCGCGAGCCGAAGGGTCGCATTCCCGGCACCATCGACCGCCGCAGGATTTTAGCCGACGCCAAGCGCGTGCTCGACACCATCGGCTTCGAGATCGACCCCTCTGTCACCGTCGACAAGCTCGGCGTCGCGCAGCAGCAGATGGTCGAAATCGCCAAGGCGATCAGCCAGAATGCGCGCATCCTGGTCATGGACGAGCCGACTGCGGCGCTGTCAGACCGCGAAACCGAGCTCCTGTTCGCGCTGATCGCACGGCTAAAGGCCGATGGGGTTGCCATCGTGTATATCTCGCACCGCATGGCCGAGGTGTTCGCGCTTGGCGACCGCATCACCATCCTGCGCGACGGCCGGCGTATCGACGGCGTCAGGCCGGCCGACGTCACGCCCGACCAGCTCGTGCGCATGATGGTCGGCCGCACCGTCGACATGACCTATCCGCGCAACTTCGCCGACAAGCCCGGCGAGGTGCTGCTCAGCGTCAAGGGCCTGACCTCACCGACCGGTATTTCCGAGATCGACATCGAGGTACGCCAGGGCGAGATCGTCGGTCTCTGCGGCCTCGTCGGCTCGGGCCGCAGCGAAGTCGCGCGCGCGATCTTCGGCGCCGATCCCGTGACCTCCGGCGAGATCATCTTTGACGGCAAGACCATCTCCGGCGAACCCGACGTCGCGGCACGCCGCGGCATCGCCCTGATCCCGGAAAGCCGGAAGAGCGAGGGCCTCGCACTGCTCCGCTCGGTCGGCGACAATCTCGTGGTCTCGGCGCTGCGAAAGTTGTTTCCAAGCGGCCTGTTCGATCAGCGTAGCGCGCAACGCACGTCCGACAACCTGATCCGGCAGCTCAGGATCGCGACGCCGAGCGCCCGCCAGACCGTCGGCCTGCTCTCTGGCGGCAACCAGCAGAAAGTCGTGATCGGCAAGTGGCTGGCTGCCGGCGCGAAGCTCTTCATTTTCGACGAGCCGACACGCGGCATCGACATCGGCGCCAAGTCCGAAATCTTTGCCCTGATCGACCGGCTGGTCGCCGAGGGCGCGGCTGCGCTGATGATCTCGTCCGAGCAGGTCGAGATCTGCCATGTCTGCGACCGCGCCTACGTGATGCGCGAGGGCCGCATCGCCGGGCATCTGGCGCGCAATGAACTGACCGAGGAGAACATCGTGCGACTGGGGATGCACCATGCATGAGGCCGCGGTCATTTCGCAACCAAATCCGCTCCAGCGCATTCCCGGCGTCGCCATCGTGCTCGTGCTCCTGGTCGCGCTGTTCGGGGCGATCGCCCCCGGCTTCCTGTCGGTCGCCAACCTCTCCAACGTGCTGGTGCAGTCGACGATCCTGACCATGCTCGCGCTGCCGATGACGCTGATCATCATGACCGAAGGCCTGGACCTCTCGATGGGCGCGGTGCTGACGCTGACCTCACTCTGCGTCGCCATCGTGTCGCTCGCGACCAAGTCGATGCTGCTGGGTCTTGGTGCCGGCGTGCTGGTCGGTGCGGCCTTCGGCACGATCAATGGCTGGCTGGTCGCGATCCTCGGAATACCGCCCTTCGTCGCGACGCTCGGCACACTCGGCATGGCGCAGGGCCTGTCGCTGATCGTCTCTGACGGCCAGAGCGTGGTCGGCATCCCGCACAGTGTGCGTGACATCTACTCATCCACGCTTCTTGGCGTGCCCTTGCCGATCGTGATGGCGCTCGCGACCTACGCGTTCTTCCATGCCCTGCTCTATCACACCCGCTTCGGCACCTACATCTTCGCGCTCGGCGGAAACCGAGAGGCGCTGAGATATGCCGGCCTCTCGCCGAACCGGCTGCTGATCGCCGTCTACGCGCTCGGCGGCACCATGGCCGGGGTCGCAGGCCTCTTGATGACCGCGCGCATGAATTCCGGCCACCCGACTGCCGGTCTCGGCCTCGAATTCGATGCGATCGCGGCGGTTGCGGTTGGCGGCACCTCCTTCGAGCGCGGCAATGGCTGGCTGCTCGGCACCGTGCTCGGCGTCATCGCCGTCGGCGTCCTGCGTAACGGCCTCAATCTGATCTCGCTGCCGTCCTCGGTGCAGGTCGCGAGCGTCGGCGTTCTCGTCATCGTCGCGCTGTTCCTGGACGGCATCAGGAACCGCGCATGACCGACATCACCAAGGAGGCCCTCTCGACGCCCCGCTCCTTCCTGTCGCAGGACGCGATCCAGGTTTCTACCGCTTGCTCGCGGCACTGCTGATCTGCGCGGTGCTCGCTGTCCTCAGTGACTCCTTCCTGAGCCTCGGAAACATCCTCAACGTGCTGCGGCAGGCAAGCCTGACCTTCTTCATTGCCTCAGGCCTGACGCTGGTGGTCCTGACCGCCGGCCTCGACCTCTCCGTTGGCGCCAATGTCGCTCTCTCAGCCTGTCTCGCCGGCACCGTGATCCATCAGACCGGCTCTCCCGTGCTGGGCGTTCTCACCGCGCTGGTGGTCGGGGGCGTCGTTGGTCTCCTTAACGGCGTCATGGTGACGGCGCTGCGCATCCCCTCCTTCATCGCCACCTACGGCATGCTCTGGGTGCTGAACGGCCTCACTTATTGGTACATGGCCGGCGACACCATTCACGGCTTCCCCGCGGGCTTCCGGCAGATCGGCAGCGGCTATCTCCTCGGCCTGCCAATCCCGCTCTACCTTCTGCTGATCTTCCTTGCGATCGGCACGCTGTTCGCGCAGCGGACCATCTGGGGCCAGGAGATCTATGCGATCGGTGCCAACCCGGTTGCTGCGCGGCTCTCCGGAATTCCGGTCGCGCGCCGGCTGCTGCTGGTCTATGCCGTCTCCGGCACCATGGCGGGGCTTGCGTCGATCATCTTCCTGTCACGGCTCAATTCGGCCGAGGCCGACATCGGCGAAAGCCTGACGCTGCCCGCGATCGCGGCCGTGCTGATCGGCGGCACCTCGCTGTTCGGCGGCATCGGCACGGTATTCGGCACCTTCGTCGGCGCGCTGATCCTGACGCTGGTGCTGAACGGCATGAATCTCTTGTCGGTCAGCGCCAACTGGCAGCCGCTCGTTACCGGCATCATCGTCATTCTCGCTGTCTGGCTCGACATGAAGACCCGTCGCCGCACGCAATGAGTTCGTCGCAACCGATCCAACAAACCAAAATGAGGGATGGAGACAATATGAAACAGAGACTGGGCTATCTTGCACTGCCGCTTCTTGCGGTCACATTCGCGGCACCGGCTTATGCCGACGGCGAAACCATCGCCGTGTTTACAAAGAACCAGACCAACCCCTATTTCCAGACGGTGCGCGTCGGTGCCGAAGTAGCGGCCAAGGCGCTGAATGCCAAGACGTTGCAATATATTCCGACCAAGCCGGACTCCATCCCCGAGCAACTCAGCCAGATCGAGGACGTCGTCGTGAAGAAGCCCAGTGCGATCGTCTTCATTCCCGTCGACTACAAGGCGATGGTGCCTGGTGTCGAGAAGATCAACGACGCCAAAATTCCGGTGGTCAACATCACCGATCGCTCCGCCGGAGGCAAGTTCGTCTCCTTCGTCGGCGCCGACGACTACAGCCTCGGGCTCGAGACCGCGCGCTATCTGCTGAAGACGCTCGGTGGCAAGGGCAACATCGTCATCATCGAGGGCGTCAAGGGCTCGCTGACCAATGTCGACCGCGTCCGCGGCTTTAACGATGCGCTGAAGGAAACCCCGGGCGCGAAACTTCTGGCCTCGCAGCCCGGCAATTATCAGCGGCTCCAGGCGCTCCAGGTGATGGAAAACCTGATGCAATCGAACTCGCAGATCGACGGGGTGCTCGCCGCCAACGACGCCATGGCGGTCGGCGCAATCGAGGCGCTGGATGGCGCCAACCGGAAAGCGCAGGTGATCGGTATCAACGGCACCAAGGAAGCCATCGATGCCATCAAGTCCGGCAAGCTGCTCGCAAGCGGCGACTATAACGGGTTTGCGCAGGGCTGTCTCGGCACCATGATGGCGATCCGCAACTTGCGCGAACAGCCCGTCGTCGCCGAGATCGTGCTGAAGCCCACCGTCATCACGAAGGACAATTTCGGGCCGTTCGACGTGCCACTCGAGCAGCGCACCTGCCCGACCTGGGAAGAGGCGCAAAAGCTCGGCACGAAATAGGCTCGCTCTGTCGAAAACCGGGACGGCCGTTCAATGCGGCCGTCCCAAAAACATCTGCGGAGACATCATGCTGTTTGCCATCCACGCCCTTGACCATGCCAACGCATTGCCGACCCGGCTCGCCAATTACGACGCGCACAAGGCGTTCCTGAGCGACACCTCGCGCTTCGGGGTCAAAATCGTGATGTCCGGCCCGCTGGTCTCCGACGACGGCGAGAAGATGATCGGCAGCCTGTTCCTGATCGAGGCGCCCGGACGGGCCGAGGTCGAGGCCTTCAACCGCGCCGATCCCTTCGCCGCGGCCGGCATCTGGGAGAAAGTCACGATCACCGGCTTTTTGCGCCGCCAGGGTTGAACGGCCGCAACCGCTACGCGTCGATGCCGCGCTGAACCAGGATACGCTCCGCGCTGTCGTTCCAGACGTCCATCTTGGTGATCTTGCCGCCCTTCACCACGAAGCGATCGACATAGCGATTGCCTTCGAAAGGTGTGCCGTCGTGCCATTCGCCGTAGAGCGTGCCGACACTGTAGACCACGGTCTCGCCCTCGCCCGGGCAGACGTCGAACCGGTCCATCTTCTTCTTGACCCAGCGATAGCGCCTGGCGTTGAAGCCAGCCGGCCCGCGCGGATGGTCGAACTCGCGCCCGCCGGTGAAGGTGATCACCGTGCCCGGAGCCAGGTAGACGGCCGCAGCCTCCGGATCGGGGATCATCGAGGCCGTGAGATAGGCCTCCACGATCTCGGCGTCGGACAAGGACTTGCTTGGGGCTTTTGCGGCAACGGACATCGCGGTTTCTCCGAAAGATGCGGAATACTACCCCCGGCTTGCTGGATTGCATGCATATATTTTGAACATTTCCCTCGCTAGACTGCTGGGACTTCGGAGGCGCCTCGCACGGCACGCTCCTGGATGCTCACGCCGTGAATGGTGCCCATGACGAGCCGAACCGCTTTCGACCTGATCTTCCGGAACGCGCTGATGCGCGGCGCCACCGCTCGAGCGGATATCGGCATCTCCCAAGGCAAGATCGCCGCGATCGAGCCGCGCCTTCAGGCCGAAGCCGTCGAGATCGACCTTGAAGGCCGGCTCGTTCTGCCCGGCTTCGTCGACACCCACATCCATCTCGACAAGGCCTGCCTGCTCGGCCGCTGCGGACATGATCATGGCAGTCTTACCGACGCCATCCGCGCCGTCTCGGCGATGAAGCGCGATTTCACGGTCGAGGACGTCTATGCGCGCGGCGCAAGAGTGCTGGACCGCGCGATCGTTCACGGCACGACGCGGATGCGCACCCATGTCGAGATCGACCCGCGGGTCGGCCTGCGCAGCTTCGAGGCCGTCAAGACGCTAAAGCGCGACTATGCCTGGGCGCTGGATCTGTCACTCTGCGTCTTTCCACAGGAGGGACTGACCAACGATCCCGGAGCTGAGGAGCTCTTGATCCAGGCGCTGCGCGACGGCGGCGATGTGATCGGCGGCTGTCCCTATACCGACACCGATCCGAAAGCGCACCTTAATCGGATCTTCGACCTCGCGCAGGAATTCGACGTCGATGTCGATCTTCACCTCGACTTCGACCTCGATCCCTCCTGGTCGCATCTCGGCGAAGTCTGCCGGCAGACCGAACAGCGCGGCTATCAGGGGCGCGTCGCGACCGGCCATGTCACGAAACTCTCCGCGCTGCCGCCGGAGCGCCTGAAACCGGTGGTCGAACGTCTGGCGAAAACGGGCGTCGCCGTCACGGTGCTGCCCGCGACCGATCTCTATCTGATGGGCCGCGACGCCACCCACAATGTGCCGCGCGGAATCACCGTGGCCCACAAGCTCGTCGCAAGCGGCGTGCTGTGCTCGGTTGCGACCAACAACGTGCTCAATCCCTTCACGCCGTTCGGCGATGCCTCGCTGCTGCGGATGGCGAATTTCTACGCCAATGTCGCGCATGCATCAGTCGGCGAGTTCGACACCTGCATTGACCTCGTCACCGAATTGCCGGCACGCCTGATGAACCTCGGCAATTACGGCATCAAGATCGGCAACCCTGCCGATCTCGTCGTGCTCGATACGCGTGACTTCCGTTTTGCGATCGCCGAGCTGCCGGATATTTTGGCGGGCTTCAAGAACGGCCGGCAGGTCTTTGAACGACGCCCGCCGGTGCTATTCAGCCCCGGCGCTTGATCCGCGCCAGGATCCGGTCCGCCTCAGTGCGCCAGTCGGCGTTGCGCGCGAACTCTTTCGTGCCCTTGGTACCGAACAGGCCTTCGTCAGCGAGATCGGCGACCCAGGCCTGTCGCTCGGCGGTGCCTTGCGCCGACCATGGCGTCAGCCCCGCCTCGCGCACGGTTTCGGCGACCTCGCGCACTTCCTCGGCGCGTCGGCGGCCGTGCTCGATCACGCGCTGGAAGAAATAGGCGCCTTGCTTCTCCCAGTTGATGCCGGGAAAGGTTTCCGCGAGCGAGGCCAGCACCGCATCTTCGACGCCATAGGCGCGCGCCGTCGTAAAGCTCTCGATGACCATGGCTTCCAGGCCCTTGATCATGATGCTGCGGCACATCTTTACCGCCGAGGAGACGCCGAGCTTGTCGCTCGCGACTTTGGCGGCAAAGCCGATCGCGTTGAGAAGTGGCTCGAGCTCGCGTGCGCCGGGGCCACCGAGCAGCAAGGGCACCTTGATGCGATAAGGGGGCACCGAGGTCATCACCGCACCCTCGACATAACGTCCGCCTGCGTCGTCGATCAGTCCGGCTGCGCGCTGCTTGGCGCCGGGCGAGGCCGAGTTGAAGTCGAGGAACCAGGTCCCCTGGTTGATCGCGCCGGCGCAGGCTTGCGCCACCGGGACTGCTTGGCTCGCGGTGACCGCGGAAACGATGAAGTCGGATTTTGCGGTGAGGTCAGCATGCGAGGCAGCTAACGTAACGCCGTGGTTCGTTGCATGATTGCGCAAGGCCGCGCCCTGCTCGGTCCGGAGCTTGAGGTCGAAAGCCGCGACCTTGATATCCTGCTGGCGCAAGTCCTCCGCGAGGATCTTGCCGACCTCGCCATAGCCGACAAGTCCTATCTGCCACCGCCTGGAATCGGACATCAGTTCATCCCTCGCGTGGTCTCGTCAAAGAGCTCCTCGACCGCAAAGCGGCGCGGGATCAGCGCCTGCTGGTACGCATAGTCGATGATCAGCTCCAGCGGCTTGCTGTTCGCTTCGACCCCGAACGGCAGGAGATCGGGCGACGCGGCCGGGCCCGCCTTCACTTTGCCGGCCTTCAGGAGATCGTACACGCCGGCGACGATATCGGGGCGCGATTTTGCCAGAGCCTCGGTCACCACCACGAGATGGTTGACCGGGACCACGCCACGCCGGGCGTACCAGGCCGCGGCCTCCGCGGCCGGATCGGGAAACAGCGGCTTGAGCCGCGGATCATTCGAGGTCTCGCCGAGCACGGCGTCGAGCTCGCCATCAAGCAGCATCTGGAGGATCTTCTTGTCCTTCGGCGCTCGTTCCGTGGTGTCGACATATTCGGCAACATGCGGATCCTCGAACGTGATCCAGCCAATCTTGTCCAGGTTCACACCGTAGTCGTTGGCCAAAATGCCCCTGATCCAGGCGCCGGTCGTTGTGGTGAACGACCGGATCCCAACGCGCTTGCCTTCCAGATCGGACGGGCCGAGCTTGCCGCGCTCAGGATTATACAGCGCGTAAGCGTGCTGGAAGCGGCCGAGCATGGTCGCTGGCAGAAGCACGAGCGACTTGCCATGGGCTTTCGCCATCAGATACGTGACGATCGCCATCTCGCAGACGTCGAACGCCTGCTCGCGCACCATCGGCTTGAACGCCGTATTGGTCGGCGTGTATTCGATGAAGTCGAGATCGAAACGGTCGGAGCGGAGCTCTCCGCTCTTCAACGCCTGCACGTGCGGATGACTGCCGAGCACGGTCCGCAGCTTGACACGATCCATCAGCCCACTCCGCTTTTCGTCTGCTTAGACGTCCTCGGGATTGTCAACATAGACGAGCCCGGCTTTCGCCAGAGCCTCGCGCATGTTGTACATGTCGAGGCCAAGCTCGCCCGAGGCGAGGCGGTTGCGCTTGCCGCCTTCGTCGGCGTTGCGCTTCCTGGCCTTCTCTGCAACCTCTGTCGCGGTCCGCTTCGGCACCACGACGACACCGTCGTCATCGGCCACCACGATATCGCCGGGCTCGACGTTCACCCCGGCGCAGACCACGGGAATGTTGACAGAGCCGAGCGTCGCCTTGACCGTTCCCTTCGCCGAGACGGCGCGCGACCACACCGGAAAGCTCATCTCGTGCAGCGCCTTTACGTCGCGGCACCCGGCGTCGATGACGAGCCCCTGTACGCCACGCGCACGAAGCGAGCTTGCGAGCAGCTCGCCGAACATGCCGTCGGTATTGTCGGTGGTGCAGCCAACCACGAGGATATCGCCCAGCCTGCATTGCTCGACCGCGACATGGATCATCCAGTTATCGCCGGGCTGCGCCAGCACGGTGACGGCGGGACCCGCGATCTGCGCGCCGGGCCAGATCGGGCGCATATAGGGCTTCATCAGGCCGACGCGGCCCATCGCCTCGTGCACGGTGGAAACGCCATAGGCCGACATGCCGGCGTGATCGGCGCGCTTGATGTTGCGAACGACGACGGGCTTCATGCCAGGACTTCCTCAACCGTCGGGAACAGACGCTGATAGGCCTCGCCATAGGTCATCGGCACGCCGGTGTTGCGGCTACCCTGGATGCCGCGGTTGAGCGCAACGCGCTCATAGTAGCCCCAGAGATGCTTCTGCGCAGCGAGGATCTGGAATGCCTCGTACTTCTCCTTCCAGACCTCGTCGATCTTCAGGATCAGGTTCGGCTTGAAATTGCACATCTCGGGCTGATGCGGCTCGAACAGGAATACCGGCGGCGCGGCATATTTGTACTGCGCGCCCGGCTTGTGGCCCATGGCTTGCGCGACCACGCGTGTCTCTTGCGCGAAATGCGCCGCATTCGGGTGGTCGAAATTATAGGGATCCTCCAGCGCATGAGTCAGCACGAAGCTCGGGTTGAGCTCGCGGTAGATATCGACCATGCGATCGAAATGGGCTTCCGTCAGCTTGAGCGGATAGTCGCCACAATCGAAGAACTCGATCTCGGCGCCGAGGAGTTTGGCAGCGCGCTCGGCCTCGTCCTTGCGGCCGGCCTTCACCGACTCGAGCGTCGCGCCCTTTTCCTTCCAGGCGAACTGACTCTCGCCACGCTCGCCGAAGGACATGCAGACGATCTTCATCCGGTAGCCCTTCTTTGCATGCAGCGCGATCGCGCCGCCCGCGCGCCAGACGAAATCGCCGGGATGCGCGGTAATCACTAGACCTGTCTTCATGGGACAAACTCCCCTTTCATCTCTTCAAAGTTTGACCTGCTCCCTGCGAAGCACAAGCAGCCAATACATCACACCCCAGCGGCCGGCACCGCCTCGCCGTCGAGCACGCGTTTCAACCGATCCGCGTCGAGCGCGCCTTCCCATCTGGCAATCGCGATGGTCGCCACCGCGTTCCCGATCAGGTTGGTCGGTGTCAGCCCCTGCGACATCAGCCGATGGATGCCGAGCACCAGCGCGACGCTCGCGACCGGAATGGTTCCGGTCGCCGACAGCGTCGCCGCCAGGACGACGAAGGCGGCGCCCGCTATTCCCGCCGCGCCCTTGGAGGTCACGAGCAGGATCAGCAGCAGCTCGATCTGCTCGGTGAGACCGAGCGGCGTGTTGGTCGCCTGCGCCAGGAAGACCGAGGCGGCGGCGAGATAGAGGCAGGTGCCGTCGAGGTTGAACGAGTAACCCGTGGGGATCACGAGCCCTACCACGCTGCGCTCGCAACCGGCGTTTTCGAGCTTCGAGAGCATCGGCGGTAATACGGTTTCCGACGACGTCGTGGCAATGCAGATCAATAACTCTTCCCAGATGTAGCGGATCAGCTTGATGAGGCTGAAGCCGCACCAGCGCGCGACGGGACCGAGCGCAACGACGATGAACACCAGGCAGGTAAGATAGAAGCCACCGAGCAGCCTGCCCAGCGAGGCCAGCGAGCCGACGCCGAACTTGCCGACCGTGAACGCGATGGCGCCGAATGCGCCGATCGGCGCCACCCACATCACGAATCCGACGATGGCAAATACCATCTTTGAAGTGACGTCGATCAGGTTGACCAGAGGTGCTCCACGCTCGCCGAGCTGCACCAGGGCAAAACCGCACAGCACGGAGATGAACAGCACCTGGAGGATGTTGCCTTCAGCAAAGGCGCCGACGAAGGTGCCAGGAAGGATGTTCATGAGGAATGGCACGAAGCCGATTGCGCCGGTCTGCTTGACGTAGGGCTCGATCGCGCTGGTGTTGATGCTGGCAGCGTCGATGTTCATGCCGGCGCCGGGCTTCAGCAGGTTAATCGCGACAAGGCCGATCACCAGCGCGATCGTGGTCATGATCTCGAAATAGATGATCGCCTTGATGGCGACGCGGCCGACCCGTGCCATGTCGGCCATGTGCGCGATGCCGTGCACGACGGTGCAGAAGATGATCGGCGCGATCAGCATGCGGATCGCCTTGATGAAGGCGTCGCCGAGCGGCTGCATTTTTACGCCGAGATCGGGATTGACGATGCCGAGCACGATGCCGGCCGCCATGGCGAGGAGAACCTGGACCCAGAGCTCCTTCCACCAGGCGCGGCCGCGCGGCTTGTCGATCGAGAGCGCCGTCATTACCCGAACTCGAACAGGCGGGCCGGGTTGCTGACCAGGATCTGCTGCTGGAACTCCGCCTCCGGCGCGAACAGCGGAATGAGGTCTACCAGGTCGCCGTCATTCGGCATCACCTTGACATTGGGATGCGGCCAATCCGTGCCCCAGATGACGCGATCGACTGCGGTTTCCACGATCCTGCGCGCGAACGGCACGGCGTCGGTGAAAGGCGGGCCAGAGGAAGAGACGCGCTCGGAGCCGCAAATCTTCACCCAGCATTTCTCGTCGCGCTGCATCAGGTCGATCAGGATCTTGAATGGAAGCTGGTCGAGCCCCTCAGCCGCCTTCACCCGTCCCATGTGATCGATGGTATAGCGCACCGGCAGCTTTGCCAGCATGTCGGCATATTCCGGCAGGTCGATCGCGTCGAAATGCAGATCGATGTGCCAGCCGAGCGGCGCGACCATCGCGATCACCCGGTCGAACACGCTCTTGTCCGGGATGCCACCGAGATGGCGGACGAAATTGAAGCGGCAGCCGCGGAAACCGCCTTCATGTAGCGCGCGCAGGCCTCGCTCGGTGATGGTGTCGTCGATATTGGCCACCGCGCGATAGGCCCCGTTGCTCTGCGCGATCGCGTCGAGCGCAACGGTGTTGTCGGCGCCGTGCACACTGGCATTGACGATCACGGCGCGCTGGACGCCGAGTTTGGCATGCAGTGCTTTGAAATCCTCCAGCGGCGCGTCGGGCGGCGTGTAGGAGCGGTCCGGCGCGTACGGATATTTCGAGCCCGGACCGAAGATGTGGCAATGCGCGTCGCAAGCGAGCGCCGGCAGCTTGAACTTCGGCGTGCGGGTGTTCGGATCGGGCGGCGGAATGGTCGGCTTGTACATCTGGTGTCTTCAGGTGAACTTGAACAGGCGCGCGGGATTGTCGACCAGCAACTTCTGCTGGATCGCGGCGTCGGGCGCATTGTCGATGAGCTTCGAAGCCCGGCCGGCCATCGAAGCGCCCGACAAGAGTTGCAAGCAGTCCCGCCTGCTCATTCCGCATCCCCAGTCAAATGCCGCCGATTGCGGACAACGCGAGCTTTTCGCTCCTCGTCCGTCGGCAGTCGTCTACGTCTTGTTGCTTGCCGCCGCGCGCCGGCGTGCCGGTGCGGCCTGGTCGAGTGCCGGCGCCTGGAACGAGGCCACGGTCGCCTGAACGAGCTGCTCGATCGCAGCGGCCGCGTCGCTGCCGTCGGCTTCGCCGCGCGACAGGCGCGAGACGCGCTCCGGCGTCACCAGTGAGTAATAGAGCGCACCAAGCAGGAAATGGCTACGCCAGACGATCTCGGTGCGCGGCACCTGCGGCAGGCTCTCGTGGATCGCGTCGATGAAGGCGTGGCTGGTGTCGTCGAAGGTCTGCGCGATGATGCGCCGGGCCACCTCGTTGCCCTCGGCCGACATCACGGCGCGCAGCCGCGTGAACCGCGCCCCGCCGCCGGCAAGATCGCTGCCCGAGGTGAAGGCCGGCACGACATAGGCGCGCACGATTGCCTCCAGCCGGTCCTGGAGATCGCGAACGCGCCTGGCCGCGGCGAGCAGTTCGGATCGGCGGAGATTCATCGGTCCGCAGTGGCGGCGATAGATCTCGAGCAGCAGGCCATCCTTGGTCTTGAAATGATAGGTGACGCTGCCGGGGTTGGCTCCGGCGGCCTGCGCGATGTCGCGCACCGACACGGCGTTGAAGCCGTTGGTTGCGAACAACTCCTCCGCCGCAGCGAGAATCGCCTCGCGCATGTTCGGCTTGCGGGCTGTCTCTTTGCTGGTGGGCTTGCGTACCATGTTATTTGTACTATCGTACAAAAGATAAGGTCTCGTCAACAAAAACCAAAGGCGGCGCCTTGGGCGGTCCGAGACGGGCGCCCGGATGGACACTCGCCCCGAGGAGCGCTGGAAAATGCTGGGTTTCAACAAGAAAATCGGTCGTCTACTGCTGGGTACGGGCCTGATGCTGGCCGCGAACGGCGCGCAGGCCGACAATTTCCCGAGCAAGCCAGTCCACATTCTGGTGCCCTATGCCGCTGGCGGCGCCGTCGACGTGCTCGCCCGCACGATCGGCCAGGCGCTCGCCAAGAGCTGGGGCCAGCAGCCAGTGATCGACAACCGTCCCGGCGCAGGCGGCATCATCGCCTCGCAAGCGCTGACGCAGGCGCCGCCCGACGGCTACACGCTGATCCTGGTCGCCAGCGGCCATCCGCTCAACCAGTTCATCTATCCGAGCGTGCCCTACGACACCTTCAAGGATTTCACCGCGATCAGCGAGGTCGCCTCGTCGCCGCTCGCCATCGTCGTCGCCAAGGACAGTCCGTACAAGAGCCTCGGCGATCTCCTGACTGCTGCGAAGAAGGAACCGGACAAGCTCTCCTATGGCATGTCCGGCAACGGCACCTCGGCGCATCTCGCCGGCGAGCTGTTGAAATACATGGCCGGCGTGAAGATCGTCTCTATTCCCTACAAGGGTGGCGCCCCGGCGCTGACCGCCGTGGTCGCCGGCGAAATCCCCCTCAGCCTCAACCCGCTCGCCGAGGCCATCGGCCAGCTCGAAGGCGGCCCGGTGCGGGCGCTCGCGGTGACGTCGGCGCAGCGGTCAAAGGCCCTGCCCGATGTTCCGACCGTCGCTGAGGCCGGAGTATCAGGCTACGACGTCTCGGTCTGGTGGGGTTTTCTTGGGCCGGCAAAAATGCCGCCGGAGATCGTGGTGAGGCTCGAAGCCGATTTGAAGACGGCACTGCAAGACCCGAGCGTGCTGTCGACGCTCGACAAGATCGGCGCAACGCCGGTCGGCTCGTCGTCGAAGGATTTCGATGCCTACATGCATGCCGAGGCGGCCAAATGGGAGCCGGTGCTCAAGGCGGCGAACATCCGGGCGCAATGAGATGACCGGCATTGCTCTGGCGATTCAGTTGTGCGCCCTCGCCCGCACCTTCTCCGGTGCGACGACGCGCCGGACGAACTCTGCATCGTCATCGCCTGAAGGCAGGAGGATCGCACGCTCGCGCGGCAGCGCATCGGGCAATTCGTCGCGAATGAAGGCCACGAGCTTCTCCCGGATCTCGCAGCGCAGGTCCCAGGACTGCGGAGCGTTCCGGGCGCTGACGAGAGCGCGGAGCTGAACGGTGCGGGCATCCGCATCAATCACCTGGAGATTGACCACGGCGCCGTCCCACAGCTTTGACTCCTTGACCGCCTCCTCCAGCCTGCGGCGGATGCGCGGCACGTCGGCCCGATAATCGACATACAAAGCGATGGCGCCGATCAGGGAAGCGGCGTCGCGCGTCCAGTTCTGGAACGGCTTTTCGATGAAGTAGGACAACGGCACCACCATCCGCCGCCAGTCCCACAGCCGCACCACGACGTAGGTCGAGGCGATGTCCTCGACCCAGCCCCATTCGTTTTCGATGATGACGGCGTCCTCGATGCGGATCGGCTGCGTGATCGCAATCTGCAAGCCTGCGATCAGATTGCTGAGCAGCGGCCGCGCCGCAAGACCGACGATGATACCGGCAGCGCCGGCCGAGGCGAACAGGCTGACGCCATATTGCTTGACGGAATCGAACGTCATCAACGCCGTAGAGATCGTGATCATGATGATGAGCGTATCGATCACCCGCTTGAACACCCGCACCTGCGTGACATGTTTGCGCGCGATAAAATTCTCGGTGACGTCGCGGAAGTTTTGCAGATAGCGCGCCGCCGTCATGTCGACGGCCCGGATCGAAATCCAGCCGATCAGCGCAATCACCGCCACGACGAAGACGTGCCTGAGATCAAGACGCGTTTCGTCACCGAGCGGCGCCCATGGCAGGACGAGCGCGACTGCAAGCAGGCAGAGCGCGAGCTGCGCCGGCCCTGCCGTCCGATCGAGGAACGGATTGACGAGAGGAAAGCGGCCCGCGAAGGCACGCCGCAAGAGCTGCACCGCGATCCGGTACAGGAACAACGCCGCCAGGATCGCACATGCAATGATGCTAAGGCCGACGAACCAGGGTGGAACCCACCCGAAGAGCTCATCGATCCTCGCGATGATCGGTTGTATTTCCATCCTGCCTCCGCACCGGCTTGCAACTCGGCGCTCAACGCCCAACCTTGCGCTTCGGTCCGCCTTCGGATGCAACGCAGCATTTCCGGTCGTGCAAGCAGGGCAGAATCCGGCTATCAATGGCCATGCCCCGACGCACCGGCAGCGCCGATCTTCCCCTTCACAACGGACGGGTTCCACCGTGGCTCGCAAGCCGCATGGCGTCGCTGGGCGCGATCGTCACACAGGTGATCGTGCATCACTACGGCCGCGACGAGTTCATGCAGCGGCTGTCGCATCCCTTCTGGTTCCAATCGTTCGGCGCCGTGATGGGAATGGACTGGCACTCTTCCGGCATCACCACTTCCGTGATCGGCGCCCTGAAACGCGGGCTCGCACCGCTCCAGAACGAGCTCGGCATCTATGTCTGCGGCGGCCGCGGCCAGCATTCACGGAAGACGCCGGATGAGCTTCTGACGCTCGGCGGTCGCATCGGCTTCGATGGCGTCCGGCTGACGCGCGCGAGCCGCCTCGTTGCGAAGGTCGACAGCGCGGCGGTGCAGGACGGCTTTGACCTTTATCTGCATGGCTTCTTCGTCACCGCCGACGGCAAATGGACGGTCGTGCAGCAAGGCATGAACGGCGAGAAGCGGCAGGCCCGCCGCTATCACTGGCATTCCGAGGCGCTGAAGAGCTTCGTCGATGCGCCGCACAGCGCGATCGACGGCCCCGTGCAAGGCGAGATCGTCAATCTCACCGACCACCGTGCCGACGTCTCGCGCTCAGCGCAGCTTGAGCTGCTCTCCGATCTCGGTCCCGATCGCATCGTGACCGAATTCGAACGTCTGAGCGGTGTCGAACCCGCACAAGCCATGTTGCCGCACCTCATCATGCCCGCGCATCACGATGTGCGTCCGAAAGACGTCTTCGCGCGTCGCCTGCACGGCACATTGGCTGCGGCCGCCGAGCGCGGTCCGGTCGATTTTCCAGAGCTGTTGCTGACACCCGGCGTCGGAGCGCGCACCGTGCGCTCGCTCGCGATGGTCGCCGAGGTCGTGCACGGCGCGCCCTATCGCTTCAAGGATCCGGCACGCTTCTCTCTCGCCCATGGCGGCAAGGACCGCCACCCCTTCCCCGTGCCGATCAAGGTCTATGACGAGACCATTCGCGTGCTCAAAGGCGCGATCGCGAACGCAAAGCTCGGGCGCGAAGAGGAAATGCAGGCGATCAAGCGTCTCGACGAGCAGGCGCGGCGACTGGAACGGAGCGCGCGGGGCCCATCGGTCGAGGCCTTCATTGCGGCCGAGCGCGCAGCTTCACCTCAGCTCGACGGCCGATCCGTGTTCGGCTGGGAGCGCGATCTCGTCGCGTCGGAGAAGCAGACTGGCTCGTGAGCCGCCTAGCCTTCGTCCTCCTCCTCCGCGAGCCGGTTGGCCGGGTGGTCCTGGTACTGCTCGGTCTGGATATATTTTCCGTCCATGCCGCGAATGTCGGAATGCTGCGCCTTGTCGCGGTTCGACAGGATCATGTTGTCGCCAATCTTGTCTTTCGAGACCTCCGTGAAAGCGCCGTTCCCCGCGCCCTTGCCATGCGTACCTGACCCAATATGCGTCTTGCCTCCGTTGGGCATGGATTGCTCCCTTGCTGTCCGCACCGGGGCCAACGCGTGCCCGGCGGCGATTGTTTCGTCGGCCGCGGCAAGATCGTCACCACGCGGTTCCGATACGCCGCCGGCTGGTGACGTCAATTTGCGAGCAATTGCTCGACGTCGGCCGGGCGGGATTTAGCGTGACGGTTCCCGCCGTCGTCGGCCACGACCGGCAGTTTCGCGATGGCGCGGATGCCCGGGCGCTTGCGCCAGTGAACTTGCGAAGTATCCACGGCGAGACCAAGCCGCGGCCAGCGCGTGAACAAGGCCTCAAGCGCACACGCCGCCTCGATCCGCGCGAGCTGGTGACCGAGACAGAAATGGATTCCCGTGCCGAACGAGATGTGCCGGTTGGGCCTGCGTTCGAGATCAAGCCGCTCGGGAGCATCATGCACCGAAGGATCCATGTTCGCTGCGGCCAGCATAACCATGACGCGATCGCCCTTTTTCAGGCGCACACCCTCGAGCTCGAGATCCCGCCGCACATAACGCGGCTTTGAGAATTGCACCGGCGAGACGAAGCGCAGGAATTCCTCGACGGCAAGGCTGGCGCGAGACCAATCCTCTTCCAGCCAATCGCGCAGGCCGGGATTTTTGAGGAGCTCATAGACCGAGCCGCTGATGAGGTGCGTGGTTGTCTCCGAGCCCGCTGCCAGCAACAGGAACACCATCGAAACCATCTCGCCCGGCGTGATGCGGCCGCCTTCCCGCTCGACCTGAACGAGCTCCGCAATCAGGCCTTCGCCACCTTGCGCGCGGGCGATCCGCAACTGCTCTTCGAGATAGGCACGCATCTTGCGAAACGCGAACAGCAACCGAAAGAAGCTGACGACGTTGGTCAGCGAGGACATCGCATTCGCCCAGGCGATGAATCGGGGTCGATCGGCCATCGGCAGCCCGAGCAGCTCGGAGATCACCGACAGCGGCAGGATTCGGGCGTAGCGCTGGACGAGATCGGCCGGGCTTCCCGCCGCGAACAGCTCGTCCGCGAGTCCGTCGGCGATGGCGCGGATGCGCGGCTCCATCGCGACGATCGCGCGGCGGCGGAAGGCTTCGTCGACGATGCTGCGCAGCCGCGTGTGATCCGGCTCGTCCATCGTCAGCATGTTGCTAGCAATGGTCGTAACGAGTTTCGGCATCCACCAGCGCAGCCCTGCGACCTTGCCGTCCTCCCTGCGCAGCGTGAACGTCGCGCCGTCCTTGAGAACCTGCGCCGTCGCATCGTGGGTGGTGGTGACCCAGACATCGCCGATGAGCGGAAAACGGGTCGCGACCACGGGCCCGCAGGCGCGCAGCTTCGCGATTCCCTTGGGCGGGTCGCGAAAGAAGGCGTCGCTGGTGAAATCGATGCGCGGTGTCATGGGTCACCGCCCCTGTTGATGGCGCCTCACCAGATGGTATGCGCAATGGCCGGCGCAAGGGCCGGAACATCGATCAAAAGATGGCGATCAGCCGCGCCCCTGCGAACGCGGCCCCGATTTGCGCTGGTTGGTGTAGGCGTCCCAATGGCTCCAGCTCCCGTTGCTGAGGCTTTGCAGGTCGGTCGCCAGCGGGCGGCGCGTACGCTTTTCGTAGTCGGCAATCGTGCGTTCGGATTGCGCTATCTTGCGCTTGAGCTCGACAATCGCCTTCTGGGTCTGGCCGTTGCGCTTGGATGATGCGACCTCGCCCATCATGAAGCGCGCGGTCTCGAGCGCTTTCAACTCGGCGCGGTTCTTCTTCACCTGAACCCGGTGCCAGGCGATGTTGCTGTCGTTGTCCGCAACCATGTAGGAACTCCGCTGATTCGGCGCTCCCATAGTATCGCCTGCAGAATCGGCGCCGCAACGGGCGCCGGGCGGCGAAAATGCGGCTTTATTGCGCGGCTGAAACCGGGCTTACCGCTCGGCAAAGGCCTTTTCGACCACGAATTGCGCCGGCTCGCCGTGGTTGCCCTCGACGAAGCCGCGCTCCGTCAGCAGCATCCGGGTGTCAGCGACCAGCGCCGGACTGCCGCAGATCATGACGCGGTCGTGGGCCGCCTCAATCGGCGGCAGGCCGATGTCGCCGAACAGCTTGCCCGAGGTGATGAGGTCGGTGATGCGGCCGCGGTTACGGAAGGGATCGCGGGTGACGGTCGGATAGTAGATCAGCTGGTTGCGGATGTAGTCGCCAAGCAGCTCATCGTTCGGCAGCTTCTCGGTGATCATCTCGCCATAGGCGAGCTCTCTCACGTGCCGGCAGCCATGCAGGAGCACCACCTTCTCGAACCGCTCATAGGTCTCGGGGTCCTTGACCACGCTCAGGAACGGCGCGAGGCCCGTGCCGGTTCCGATGAGGTAGAGGTTGCGGCCCTCTTCCAGATTGTCGATCACCAGTGTGCCGGTGGCCTTGCGGCTGACGATGATCTCGTCGCCTTCCTTCAGATGCTGCAAACGCGAGGTCAGCGGGCCGTCCGGCACCTTGATCGAGAAGAATTCGAGCGTGTCCTCGTAGTTGGCGCTGGCGACGCTATAGGCCCGGAGCAGCGGCTTCTCACCGAGCTTGAGCCCGATCATCGTGAACTCGCCGTTGCGGAAGCGGAAGGTCGGGCTGCGCGTGGTCTTGAAGCTGAACAGCGTGTCGGTCCAGTGGTGGACGCTGAGGACGCTTTCCTGGTTAAAATTGCTCATCTCATCTTCCCTTGCCGGTGCGCGGGCGACTGTCAGCTATGCGTCATTCGTATACGATTGTTCGTATACAAATGAATAATCCGGCTTGATCCTTTGGTCAAGGCTGCTCAAGATCGCGAGCGTTGCAGTTAGGAATGAGGAGCCTTTCCATGGCGCATGACGCACCCCAGGCCACCGGGCCTTCGAAGCTCGTGATCCGCAATATCGGCCTGATGCTATCGGGCGCCCTGGAGAAGCCGATCCTGGATGGCGACACCATCGTCGCCGAGAACGGCAAGATCACCGCGATCGGCCGGTTCAAGGACGTCAACACGGACGGTGCGACCACCATCGTCGACGCCAACGGCACCACGGTCGCACCGGGGCTGATCGACAGCCACGTGCACCCCGTCGCCGGCGACTGGACGCCTCGGCAGAACCAGATCAACTGGATCGACAGCTACCTGCATGGCGGCGTCACCACCATGATCTCGGCCGGCGAAGTGCACATGCCCGGCCGCCCCCGCGACGTCGTCGGCCTGAAGGCCATGGCGATCTTTGCCCAGCGCGCGTTCTGGACGCTGCGGCCGGGCGGCGTGAAGGTTCACGCAGGTGCACCCGTCATCGAATGCGAGATGGTCGAGGAGGATTTCAAGGAGATGGCCGCGGCTGGCGTCAAGCTGCTCGGCGAGGTCGGTCTTGGCGGCGTCAAGGACGGTCCCACGGCGCGCAAGATGGTCGGCTGGGCGCGCAAATACGGCATCCAGAGCACGATCCACACCGGCGGCCCCTCCATCCCCGGCTCCGGCCTGATCGACAAGGACGTGGTCCTCGAGGCCGACACCGACGTGATCGGCCACATCAATGGCGGCCACACCGCGCTGCCCGACGACCAGATCCGCTGCATCTGCGAGGGCTGCAAGCGCGGCCTCGAGCTCGTGCACAATGGCAACGAGCGCTCTGCACTATACACGCTGCGCACCGCGCGCGAGATGGGCGATTTACACCGCGTCATCCTCGGCACCGACGCGCCGGCCGGCTCCGGCGTGCAGCCACTCGGCATTTTGCGCATGGTCTCGATGTTGTCCTCGCTCGGCGAGCTGCCGGCCGAGATCGCGTTCTGCCTTGCGACCGGCAACACGGCGCGGATGCGCGAGCTCGATTGCGGCCTCATTGAAGTGGGCCGCTCGGCCGATTTCGTCATCATGGACAAGGCGCAGCATTCGCCCGGCAAGAACATCCTTGAGAGCGTGCAGCTCGGCGACCTCCCCGGCATCGGCATGACCATCATCGACGGCATCGTCCGCACCCAGCGCAGCCGCAACACCCCACCCGCAGGCAAGGTGCCGGAGGTGGTGGGGAAGTAACGCCACCTAAACGGCATCGTAGGGTGGGCAAAGGCGCAAAGCGCCGTGCCCACCACTTCTGTTTATTTCAGAAAGAACTGGTGGGCACGCTTCGCTTTGCCCACCCTACAGCACTTTGCCCACCCTATGAGACCGAATTCACCTCAACTTGTTCAGCAACCCCATCAGCAGCTCGCGCTCCTTCGCGTCGAGCGGCGCCAGTGTCTCACGCGTAATCGCGAGCGCATTCGGCGCAACCTTTTCAGCGAGCTGCTGACCGGCGCGTGTGAGGCTGACGAGCAGCCGCCGGCCGTCTTCCGGATCCTGGCTCGTCTCCGTCAGTCCGCGCGCGCTGAGCCGGTCGATCACGCCCTTGATGGTCGCGACATCCATCGCCGTGAGGCGCCCAAGCTGGTTCTGCGAGCATGGCCCGGTCTCGGCAAGCTTCGACAGCGCCGCCCACTGCGTCGGCGTCAGATTGGTGCCGATGTCGCGGGCAAAGATCGCGCTATGACGCTGCCAGACCTGGCGCAAGATGAAGCCGACCTGCTCATCGAGCACATAGGGTGGCCTGGCCTGCCTGATGCTCTTCTTGGCTGCGACGCCCCTCGCCATTCCCGCCCCTTTACAATGACAGATGTGCGTCGCGGATATCCGGGCGCGCATCGAGCTCGGCCATCGTACCACCGAAACAGATTCGGCCACGCTCGATGATATAGGCACGATCGGAGATCAGCTTTGCAAAATGCAGGTTCTGCTCGGAAACGACAATGCTGACGCCTTCCTTCTTCATGGTCAGGATTGCATCGACCATCTGCTCCACGATCTTGGGCGACAGCCCCTCTGACGGCTCGTCCAAAAGCACCAGCGACGGATTGCCCATCAGCGTGCGGGCAATGGTCAGCATCTGCTGCTCGCCGCCGCTCATGCGGCCACCCGGCCGGTTGCCCATCTCGTTCAGATTCGGGAATAGCGTGAACAGCTTTTCGCGCGTCCAGTATGGCGCGTTCGACCGTTTCGGCTGACGGCCGACCTCTAGATTCTCCTCGACCGTGAGGTCGGTGAAGATGCGGCGCTCCTCCGGCACGTAGCCGAGCCCGCTGCGCACAATCTCATGCGTCGGCCGGGCCGAGACGTCCTTGCCTTCGAACATGATGCGACCCGAGCGCTGCGCGACTAGGCCGACGATGGAGCGGAACGTCGTTGATTTGCCGGCGCCGTTTCGGCCCAGCAGCGCAACCACCTCACCGTCGCCGACCTCGAGGGCGATGTCGAACAGGATATGCGCCGGACCGTAATGGCTGTTGAGCCCCTCGACCGTGAGCTTCATGTTGAGGCCCCCTCGCGATGACGGGCATCGTAGACGAGGCCCTCGCCGAGATAGACTGCCTGCACCTGCGGGTTGCCTCGCACCTCCGTCGGCGATCCTTCGGCAATCAGTGTGCCGCGGTTGAGCACGATGATGCGGTCGGCATGCTCGAAGACGACATCCATGTCGTGCTCGGTAAACAGCACGCCAATGGATTCCTCCCGCGCGATGCGCGCGGTGAGCCGCATCAGGTCGGTGCGCTCGCGTGGCGCCATGCCGGCGGTCGGCTCGTCCATCAGCAGGAGCTTTGGCTGATTGGCGAGCGCAATCGCAAGCTCGAGCCGCTTGAGGTCGCCATAGGCGAGCTCGCCGCAGGGACGATCCGCATAGCCGCCCATGCCGACGAGCTCCAGGAGGCGCACGGCCTCGTCGCGGTCGAAGCGCGGTGCCGAGCCCCAGAGATTGAGCAATTGCTTTTCGTGCGAGATCAGCGCGACCTGCACGTTCTCGCGCACTGTCATGGTGGCGAAGGTCGCCGTGATCTGGAAGGTGCGGCCGACCCCGAGCCGCCAGACCTCGCGCGGCTTCTTGCCCGTCGTATCCTCGCCGAGCAGGCGGATGCGCCCGGCGTCCGGCGTGTTCTGGCCGTTGAGCATGTCAAAGCAGGTGCTCTTGCCCGCGCCGTTGGGACCGATCAGTGCCAGGATCTCGCCGGCACGCAGCTCGAACGAGACGCCGCGCACTGCGTGAATGCCGCCATAGGACTTGGTCAGGCCTTCGACCGCGAGAAGTGTGGGTGCGACGCTCATTCGGTGGACCCGATCGGTTTGGCGAGCATTGTCGAGCCCGGCGGCGAGGATCCCTTGCGCCGCTGCGCAAGCATTTCCAGCATGCCGACAATCCCTTTCGGGAAGACGACCACGATCAGCACGATGAAAGCGCCGAGCACGAGCTTTGACAGGTCGGTCTGGCTGACGAGCCAGATGTTGAGCGCCTTGTAGACGATCGCGCCGATCACTGCGCCCGACACCGTCTCGACGCCGCCGAGCAGCACCATGACGAGCGCATCGACCGACAGCGAGATGCCGAGATTATCCGGGAAGACGCTGCCCTTCAGGTATGCAAACAGCGCACCACCGATGCCGGCCGTGGTTCCCGCAATGACGAAGGCCGTCCACTGCATGCGCTTGACGTTGATGCCGATCGCCTCGCTGCGCAATGCGGAGTCCCGCGTGGCCCTAAGTGCGTAGCCGAACGGTGAGAACACCGCGATGCGTAGTGCGATCGTCACCAGCGCGGCAACGCCGAGCGCCAGCCAGTAGAAATGCGACGGGCTCGCCGCCCATTTTTCCGGCCAGACGCCCAGAATGCCGTTGTCGCCGCCGGTGACGCTGACCCACTGGAACGCGATCGACCATACGATCTGCGCGAAGGCGAGCGTCAGCATCGCGAAATAGACGCCGGAGAGCTGCACGGCGAAGAAGCCGAACACGGCGGCACCGAGGCAGCCGAGCAGCGGCCCTAGCAGCAGGCAGACGATCATCGGCAGGCCCGCCATCTTGGCGAGGAACGCGACGCCATAGGCGCCGAGGCCGAAATACGCCGCGTGCCCAAAGGACGCGAGACCGCCGACCGCCATCAGAAAATGCAAGCTGACGGCGAAGATCACGAAGATCGCGATCTCCGAGCCGACTGTCAGCGCATAATTGCCGGCGAACAGCGGCAGTGCTGCCGCGACGACGAGTGCGGCAACCGTAGCCAGCCGCTCGTTCGACGTCAGTGGCCGCCAGGGATTGACCGTGAGACCCGGCGTGCGGCGCGCGGGCGCCTCAGGCCTGCCGAACAGGCCCCAGGGACGTACGATCAGCACCACCGCCATCACCAGGAAGACCAGGATGATGGAAATCTTCGGGAAGATCAGGATACCGAAGGCGTTGAGCTCGGACACCAGCACCGCCGCGACAAAGGCGCCCACGATGCTGCCGAGACCGCCGATCACGACGACGACGAAGACCTCGACGATGATGCGCAGATCCATGGCGTGATGCACGGCGTCGCGCGGGATTTGCAGCGCGCCGCCAAGCGCTGCGAGGAAGACGCCGACCGCGAACACCGACGTGAACAGCCATTTCTGATTGACGCCGAGCGCCGCGACCATGTCGCGGTCCTGCGTCGCCGCGCGCACCAGAACGCCCCACCGGGTGCGCTGGAACAACAGCCAAAGGATGCCGAGCACGACCGGGCCAAGCACGATCAGGAACAGGTCGTAACTCGGGATGTTCTGGCCAAAGAAATCGACCGCGCCCTTGAAGCCCGGCGCGCGGCGGCCGAGCAGATCGTCGGGGCCCCAGATGAGGACGACGAGATCCTCGACCATCAGCGTCAGGCCGAAGGTCGCGAGCAACTGGAACAGCTCGGGCGCGTGATAGATACGCCGGAGCAGCACCATCTCGACGAGGACACCGATCAGCGCCACCGCGAGCGCGGCGATCACGATACCGCCCCAGAAGCCGAACGCGCCAGAGAGGCGATCCGTCAGCGTGAAGGCGATGTAGGCACCGACCATGTAGAACGCGCCGTGCGCAAAGTTCACGATCCGCGTCACGCCGAAGATGATCGACAGGCCCGAGGCCACCAGGAACAGCGACGCTGCGCTGGCGAGTCCAGTCAGAAACTGTACGACGTAAAAGGCCATCGGCGGTCCGGGTTGGGTTTCAGTGCGCTCCCCGCGCAGGGAGCGATAACTTCGTAGGGTGGGTTAGCGAAGCGTAACCCACCACTTTCCTCGCCGCGGGATAGACCGTGGTGGGTTACGCCTTCGGCTAACCCACCCTACGGCAGCGGCAAAACTTCAATCCTTTGGCCGCAGTTTCTCGACTTCGGCATCACTCGGCAGATAGTCCGCGCCTTTCTTGTAGGACGAATCCACCATCACGCCCTTGCCATCCTTCAGCGCGGTCTTGCCGACGAAGGCACCAAGCGTCGACTGGTGATCGATCTGGCGGAAGGTGATCTCTCCAAAGGGCGAGCCCACAGAGAGACCTTCCGCCGCCGCGATCAGCTTCTCCGGATCGGTCGAACCGGCCTTCGCCAGGATCGCCGCCGCCGACTTGATGGTCTGGTAGCCAACGATCGAGCCGAGGCGCGGATAGTCGTTGTATTTGGCCTGGTAGGCCTTGAGGAACGCGTCGTGCTCGGGCGTTTTGATCGAGTACCAGGGATAGCCGGTAACGATCCAGCCCTCGGGCGTCTCGTCCTTGAGTGGATCGAGATATTCCGGCTCACCGGTCAGGAAGGAGACGACATCACGTCCCTTGAACAGGCCGCGCGTATTGCCTTCGCGCACGAGCTTCACGAGATCGGCGCCGAAGGTGACGTTGAGGATCGCCTCCGGATTGGCTTGGGCAACCGCCTGCACCACCGGGCCCGCATCGATCTTGCCCTGCGGCGGCCACTGCTCGTCGACCCACTGGATGTCGGGACGCTTCTCCGACATCAGCTTCTTGAACACCGCAACCGCGGACTGGCCATATTCGTAGTTCGGCGCGATCGTCGCCCAGCGTTTTGCCGGCAGCTTTGCCGCTGCTTCCACCAGCATCGCCGCCTGCATGTAGTTGGAGGGACGCAGGCGGAACGTATACTTGTTGCCCTTCGACCAGGTGACGGCATCCGTCAGCGGCTCGGCGGCGAGGAAGAACACCTTTTTCTGGTTGGCGAAATCGCTCACGGCAAGGCCGATGTTCGACAGGAACGTGCCCGCGAGCATCGCAACGCCCTCGCTCGAGACGAGCTCGTTGGCCGCGGTCTGCGCGTCGGCCGGCTTGCCGCCGTCATCCTTGGAGATCACGACGAGCTTCTTGCCGTTGATGCCGCCGGCCGCGTTGATCTCCTCGACGGCGAGCTGCCAGCCCTTGCGATAGGGCTCGGTGAATGCCGGCAACAGCGAGTAGCTGTTGATCTCGCCGATCTTGATCTCCTGCGCCGTCACCGAGCCGGCCATGCCGCCGACCAGAAGCGCAAACGCCGCGCCGACAAAACAGTTTCTTGCTCGCATCCCAACCTCCAGTTTTTTGAAGACTCAATTTCTTGAGCATGATCTTGTCGGAAAACCGGTCCCCACTTTGCGCAAACGCGGCCCTCCGGATACGGATCATGCTCTAACGCAGGCCGTCTTCGCCCTTGATCTCCGCAACCGTCAACCCGCCAACCCGCGGCAGCGGGCGGCCGCTGTCGGTGACAGCCACCGCGACCATGATCTCGTTGGCGCGCGGCGCGTCGTTGATCTGCACTTCCATGCCGTCGAAATGACTGCGCACGAAGGCCGCGTCCTTGTGGCCTAATGGAATGTCGAGCGTCGTGCCCGGACCGCTGCGCTTCTTCGACGACGGAATCAGTGCCGCGCCCTTGCTCAGGACCTTACGCACTGGCGCGCCCATCTTCGGATGCAGGATCGCGGCAGCATGCTCCAGCTCGCCGTTCTCGCCGACGGCGGCGGCCTTGCCGTAACTCTGCACCTTCGAGCCTTCGATCCCGAGCGCCGCCACCGCGCGCCTTGACAAGAGATCGCCGAGCTCCTCGCCGATCGCGATCAGCGGTGAAAGATCTTCGACGTATTTCCCGGCGAACGGATTCTCAATGACTGCGATCGCCGCGGCGCGCCGGGTCGGCGGCGAGACGGACCGTCCCATCTCCATCTGCGTCTCTTCGACGACGGTGACGATCTTGCGGATGATCGCGCTCATGTCAGCTTCCTTGGCTCGCTTCCCTGATCAGGCATGGACCGCGTTCTCCAATAAAGACGGGCGCGATCGTCGCCGCTCAATATCCTTGGTCCCGATGACAAGCATATCACCACATAGCCTGAGCACGGCACCCTCGATCAGTCCACGATCGAACAATTGCCGTGCACATTCTGCGCCAGATTCGAGAGCCTCGCGAATTTCTATCTGCGACAATGCGCCGACGTCGCGACTGACGAGACGCGCGCCGAGGTCGCTGTCGGGCTGGATCTCGTTCGCCGGACGGCGCTTGACCGCCGGATGCCCGGGCAGATCGACGGCATTGGCGATGACGGTTGCTGCCGCATCGGCTTGAGAGGCCGTCGCTGTCAGCACCGTCACCGCGTCGGCAATACCGAGCGAGAAACTGCGCCCATGGCGCCCGCTGGTCGCCACGCCACGGATCGGATCGTCCGCCCCAATCGTGATCGCCTGCATCACGCCGGCGCGGTCGGGGCGGTCCATCAGGCCGATGGCAAAATGCTCGCCTTCGCCGAGATGCAGCGCGATGTCGCCACCATTGTTGACATAGGCTTGGTCGAGCTGCGCCGCGCCAAGCATAGCACCGAGAACTTCTTCCGCCACACTGCCAGCGACTGCGGCCATCGGCGTGATGAAGCAATCGCCTGCGTAGGGAGCAACGGCGGCGTACATGCGCCGCGCGACGACACCTTTCAGGACGCATTGCACCGGCTGCGCCGCTTTGCGTAATTCCGTCAGCTCGGCACAGAGCTCGTCGAGCAGCCCGGTGAAGCGCCGTGCTGCCGCCTCGTAGGCCGCGCGAACCTGATGCTCGGCTCCCCTCGCCTCCACGATCAGATCAATCGGACCATCCTGCAAATGCAGCCGCCGGCCATCAGACAGCAACGCAATTTGCGGAAGCCTCCTCATGCGCGCCGTCCCGGGATCGGGTTCTGCCACGGCACCTGGCGAATATCATCACTCTCCCGGACCTCGGACAGCGGTCGCACATGATCCATGTGGCCCCCGAGCGCGGCATAGTCGGACAGCCTCATCGTGAACTCGATCGGCGCGACAAGAGCCGGCGTCGGCACATAGCCGAACGCACCGGCCGGCATCTGCGTCACATCGACCATGTAGGTGATGCCGCCGCCGGGCCAGACATAAACCGGCGCACCGCCGCTGGTGACGCGCGTCAGAGCATCCTTCACCGAGCGTGTCAGACGCACCGGATTATCGGTAACGCCGGCGCGCAAGGAACCCCCGGCGCCCGCCATGAACAGTACGGTGCACAAGGCCGGCTCACAATTTTCCTGGATGCGCTCGACCGAGAATCGCAGGTCCGCCGGCATCTCGGTCTCGACCGGCTTCAAGGCACCGTCGAGCACATAGTAGGACGCGTGCTCGCCGGTGGTGGAGACCATCAGCATGGTCAGGCCGGGTTTCGCTTCCTTGGCGTCGAAAGGACCGAGGATCGACAGCGGATCGGAGATGTTGGTGCCGCCCCAGCCCGTGCCGGGATCGGCGACCTGGAAATAGCGACCTGGCGTCGAGCGCCGCCCCTTCATCTTGATGCCGGTGTCGGCAATATCGAGCAGCTTGCCGGCCTGATGCTCGCTGAGCACCCCGGTGATGTGATCGTCGACCACGACGACCTCGTCGACCTTGCCGTGCCACTGCTTTGCGAACATGCCGATCGTCGCCGAGCCGCAGCCGACGCGCATGCGCTCTTCCTTCACGCCGTTGACGATCGGCGGCTCTCCCGCCTGCACCACCACCGTCGCGCCACCGTCAATCGTGAACTCAACCGGCTTGCAGTTGGAGAGATCCATCAGCGTGTCGCAGGTGACGCGGCCTTCCTTCTTGGAGCCGCCGGTCAGATGATGCACGCCGCCGAGCGACAGCATCTGCGAGCCGTATTCGCTGGTCGTGACGTGGCCGACCGCCTCGCCCTGCACGCGCACCACCGCGCTTTCCGGGCCGAGGTAGCGGTCGGTGTCGATTTTCACCTTGACGCCGCAATACGAGAAGATGCCTTCGGTCACGACGGTGACCATGTCGACGCCATCGACTTCCGATGAGACGATGAACGGCGCCGGCTTGTAGTCGGGATAGGTCGTGCCCGCACCGATCGCAGTGACGAAGGTCGAGGGTTCATGGACGATCTTGCCGTCCCAATCCTCTGACCGGCTAAACGGCACCAGCTTGCCGCCGTGCGACACCGTGCGCTCGAGGATGATATGTGGATCGACGCGGACGAGCTTGCCGTCGTGGTTGGCGTAGCGGTCGCAGGCACCCGCCGCGCCCGGCTTGATGTAGCACATCACCGGACAGGCATCGCAGCGGATCTTGTCGGAAGCCGCGCTCGTCGCTTCAGTCACCATGTCAAAGCCAACTGATCCAGGGCTTATCATTCGTATACGAACGATGTTGCGCGCGATGCCGGAAGCTGTCAAGCGGCGCCACCGGCAAAACCATGCGGCTGCCGAATAAAACCTCATCTGCCTGCCTGCCCTGTCCACAAAGCGGGCAACCGCGCTGCACTGCGGCATGCGGCGCTTGCACGTTTGTGTACAAACGGTATCGTCGGGCTTCGCAGTTTGACATGCGCGCGCCGCACCGGGACCAGAGATGACGCAGACACTGATCCGCCTCACCGTGAACGGCCGGATCCATAATGTCGCCGCCGCGCCGGAGACGCCGCTCCTGTATGTGCTGCGCAACGACCTCGCGCTCAACGGTCCCAAATATGGTTGCGGCCTCGGCGAATGCGGCACCTGCACTGTCCTGATCGACGACGCCGCGGCGCGTTCCTGCGTCATTCCGATCGGCGGCTGTGTGGGGCGCGACATCGTGACGCTTGAAGGGCTCGGCACGCGCGACAATCCCGACGCCGTGCAGCAGGCCTTCATCGACGAGCAGGCCGCGCAATGCGGCTACTGCCTCAACGGCATGATCATGACCACCAAGGCGCTGCTTGCGATCAATCCACAACCCACCGCGCAGGAGGCGATGGCCGCGCTGCGCTACAATCTCTGCCGCTGCGGCACGCATGTCGAAATCCTCCGCGCCGTGATGCGCGCATCAGGTCAGCTTGCCGAGGCCGGTGATTGATGGCCTCCCCCGTTTCGAATGAAACTGAGCGGCGCTCCGGATCGCTGGTCGTCGCCCGCGCGCTCGCCGACGGCACGTCCGAGACCTTTGTCCGGATCACCGCCGATGGTTCGGTCAGCGCCTATAACGGCCATGTCGATCTCGGCACCGGCATCCGCACAGCGCTCGGCCAGATCGTTGCCGAAGAGCTCGACGTGTCGTTTGCGCGCGTCGTCGTGGTGCTCGGCGATACCGCTGTCGTGCCGAACCAGGGCGCGACGATTGCCAGCGAAACCATTCAGATCACCGCCGTTCCCCTGCGCAAGGCCGCCGCGCAAGCGCGACATTTTCTGATCGCGCGCGCCGCCGAACGGCTGGAGCTTTCGGCTGGGGATCTCAGCATTGAGGACGGGCTGGTTCGCGGCCACAACCGCAGCATCAGCTTTGGAGAGCTGATCGGCGATGAGGTGATCCGTCTCGAGCTTGCCGATGATGTCGCCGTGAAACCCGTCGGCGACTACGCTATCGTCGGCCAGTCCGTGCCGCGCGTCGACCTGCCGGCGAAGGCGACCGGCGAGATGACCTTCGTGCACGACGTCCGTGTGCCCGGCATGTTGCACGGCCGCGTGGTGCGGCCGCCCTATGCCGGCGTCGATGCCGGGCCGTTCGTCGGAACCAGCCTGATCGCGGTGGACGAGTCCTCGGTGCGCGATATTCCCGGCCTCGTCGGCGTCGTGCGCCTCGGCGACTTCGTCGGCGTCGTCGCCGAGCGCGAGGAGAATGCGATTCTGGCCGCAAATCGGCTGAAGGTGAGCTGGAAGCCGACACCCGCGCTACCCGATCTCGCCGACCTCGAGACCGCCCTGCGCGCCAACCCGTCGACGCCGCGCACGCTGATCGACAAGGGCGACGTGAACGCGGCCATCGCCGCTGCCGCCAAGCCAATGCGGCGGACTTACGTCTGGCCCTACCAGATGCACGCGTCGATCGGGCCTTCCTGCGCCGTTGCCGATTTTCAGGAGGGGCGCATCCGGGTCTGGTCCGGAACGCAAAACCCGCACATCCTGCGCACCGACCTTGCCTTGCTGATCGAGCGGCCCGAGACCGAGATCGAGGTGATCCGGCTGGAGGCCGCCGGATGCTACGGCCGCAACTGCGCCGATGACGTCACGGCGGACGCACTGCTGCTCTCGCGCGCAGTCGGTCGGCCCGTGCGCGTGCAGTTGACGCGGGAACAGGAACACGCCTGGGAGCCCAAGGGCACCGCGCAGCTCGTCGACGTCAATGGCGGGTTGGACGCCGACGGCGGCGTCGCCGGTTACGATCTCGCCACGCGCTATCCTTCGAACGCCGCGCCGACGCTTGCGCTGCTTCTCACAGGCCGGATATCGCCCGAGCCCGACGTGCTGCAGATGGGCGACCGCACCGCGATCCCGCCCTACGACTACGAACACATGCGTGTCGTCGCGCACGACATGCCCCCAATCGTGCGCGCCTCCTGGTTGCGCGGCGTCTCGGCGCTGCCGAACAGCTTTGCGCATGAATCCTATATTGACGAGCTCGCGACCGAAGCCGGTATCGATCCGATCGAATATCGCCTGCGCTACCTGAAGGACCAGCGCGCGGTCGATCTCGTCAATGCGGTCGCCGAGCGCGCGGGCTGGACACCACGACCGGTGCGCCAGGACAAGGACGGCGATGTCGTGCATGGGCGCGGCTTTGCTTATGCGCTCTACGTGCACAGCAAGTTCCCCGGCTACGGCGCGGCGTGGTCGGCCTGGATCGCCGATGTCGCGGTCAACAAGACGACCGGCGATGTCAGCGTCACCCGCGTCGTCGCCGGCCAGGATTCCGGATTGATGATCAATCCGGACGGCGTGCGCCACCAGATCCAGGGCAACGTGATCCAGTCGACCAGCCGCGCGCTGATGGAGGAGGTCTCCTTCGAGCGCGGCGCGGTGGCGGCGCGCGAATGGGGCGCCTACCCGATCATCCCCTTCCCCGACGTGCCCAAGATCGACGTGCTAATGTTGCCGCGTCAGGACCAGCCGCCACTCGGCGTCGGCGAATCCGCCTCGGTGCCGAGTGCGGCAGCGATCGCCAATGCGATCTTCGATGCCACAGGCGTGCGCTTCCGCGAGCCGCCATTCACGCCGGAGCGCATCCTCAAAGGCTTGCGTGGCGACACGTCGCCTGAGCCTCAGGCGTTACCTGCGCCGGCAGCCGCCCCGACCGGCTCCTGGACAAACCCGTTCGCGAAGCGCACCGGCATCTTCGCGAGCGTGGCCGCGCTCTGCACGGCCGCCATCGGTATCGGCGCCGCCATGCTACCGGGCCGCGCCATCGCGCCGATCGCGCGGCCCGATGCATCCGTCTATTCGGCTGCGACGATCGCGCGCGGCGCAGAGCTCGCCGCGCTCGGCAATTGCGCGGAGTGTCACACGACCGCGGGCGGCGCGCTGAACGCCGGCGGGCGCGCGCTGGAAACGCGGTTTGGCACCATCTACAGCACCAACATCACGCCGGACGCCGCGACCGGTATCGGCGCCTGGTCCTACCCGGCCTTCGAGCGCGCGATGCGCGAGGGACTGCATCGCGACGGCCGACAGCTCTATCCCGCATTCCCCTACACGCATTTTGCGAAGACAAGCGACGCAGACATGCAGGCGCTGTACGCGCACCTGATGGCGCAGCCCGCGGTGCGGGCGACCACACCGAACAACGCGCTCTCTTTCCCGTTCAATCTTCGGCCGTTGCTGGCTGGCTGGAATGCGTTGTTCCATCGAACCACCACGCTCAAGCCCGACCCGATCAAGTCCGAGCAGTGGAATCGCGGCGCCTATCTCGTCGAAGGCCTCGGCCATTGCAGCGCCTGCCATTCGCCGCGCAATGCGCTCGGTGCCGAGCAGCAGAGCGCCTATCTCGCCGGCGGCTTTGCCGAGGGCTGGGAGGCGCCGGCGCTGACGTCGCTCTCGCTGGCACCGATTCCCTGGAGCGAGGACGAGCTTTACGCCTATTTGCGCACCGGCCATTCGCGTTTCCACGGCGTGGCGGCCGGGCCGATGGCGCCCATCGTGCGGGATCTCGCCGCCCTGCCCGATCAGGACATCCGCGCAATGGCGATCTATCTCGGCTCGTTCAACGACACCGCGATCGACCGGCAGGCGCAGGACGCGCTTGCCGCCAAGCTCGAGAACGCGACGCAAGTCACCGTCGCCGCCTCGACCGGCGCGCGGCTCTATCAGGGCGCGTGCGCCGTCTGCCACGAGGTCGGCGGTCTGCCGCTGTTCGGCAGCCGGCCGTCACTGTCGCTCAACAGCAATCTCCACAGCGCGAAACCGGACAATCTCGTGCAGGTGATCCTGCACGGCATCATCGAGCCAGCGTCCAGCGACCTCGGCTATATGCCCGCGTTCAAGCACAGCATGAGCGACGCGCAGGTCGAGGAGCTCGTTGCGTTCCTGCGCAAGCAATTTGCGCCGGACAAGCCGGCGTGGACTGGCATCCGCGAGACGATTACGCGCGTGAAGGCCTCTGCGAACTAGCCGTGCTTCTTCGTCTCCACCGGCGGCGTGCCGTGGGTGTGGAAGGACTCGATCGTCTTCAGTCCCCAGGCCTGACCTTTCTTGCGCTCCTCTTCCGTCCACACGATCGGCTTCCAGTCGGGTGCGAGGATTAGCCGTGCGCCGGCGTTGGCGACTTCGACGCGGTTGCCGCCGGGTTCGTAGACGTAGAGAAAGAAGGTCTGCTGGATCGCATGCTTGTGCGGGCCGGTCTCGATGTAGACGCCGTTCTCCAGGAAGATGTCGGCAGCGCGAAGGATCTCCTCGCGGCTGTCGAGCGCGTAGGTGACATGGTGGAAGCGGCCGGGCACGCCGGAATGGTCGAGCGAATAGGCGAAATCGTAGCTCTTGTTCGACATCGTCAGCCACATCGCGGCTTCCCGGCCGTCGTTGAGCACGATCTGCTCGGTGAGGCGGCAGCCGAGATAGTTCTCGAAGAACTCGCGGTTGGCCTTGATATCGGCCGCGAGGCAGTTGAGATGGTCGAGGCGGCGCACGTTGGCACCGCGCGCGGGAAAACGCTGCGCCTGGTTCTTCAGAGCGGGCTTCAGCTCGGGCGGAGCCTGATACCACTCGGTCTCGTAGTAGAGCTCGACGATATGGCCGTCAGGATCGCGGCAGCGGAAGGTCGGCCCCTGCCCCATGTCGCCGTCGATCCAGCCGATGTCGAAGCCGGACCCCTTGAGCGCTGCGACGCGCCGCTCCAGCGCCTGCTGACTGCGTGCGCGCAGCGCCATGTGGCCCATGCCCGAGGTTTTCGACGCCGTGAGTTTTAGCGAATAGCGCTCATAGTCATCCCAACCGCGCAAGTAAACGGACTCACCCTTCTGCCCGCTGACCGTCATGCCCATGACGTCGACGAAGAATTTCAGACTCTCGTCCGGCTTCGGCGTCAACAGCTCCATGTGGCCGAGATGGGCGAGATCGAGGATCGGTTCTGGCTGCATCATTTCCTCCATGGCATGACGGGTGATCGGCTTCACGGATCCCGGAATTTCGACGCGCGCTCGCGGGCGCAACGGCGGACCCTGTATGCGCCCAGGCCGGCCCTGGATCATTTGTACTAATGTACAAATGATTAGGTCTCGTCAACAAATAGAAATCCCCTCGTCCCGCACCGGGCTGCGCCGGTCCGCGTCGCTTTCGGATCCCGACCACGCCGGGTGGTTTTCCGAATGGTAAATTTCTCCTTACGCGCCGACGGCCGGCCGGCCCAGAAAACGGCATTGTCCTACCGATTTTCGCGGCAAGTAGGCACTTCGAACAAATCTCCCAACCGAATTGTCACAGATTTAACAAAGCGGCGGCGCCTCGCATTTAACCGTTTGTGCAGTGACCGCCGCGCATAGTTGGAACAAATCCTCGTTGTTGCCAGGTTCATCATCGTGACATCTTTTGGACGCGTGATTTCGGTACGCGGATCGCTTGCGCGGGTCGGGCTTTTGGCGGAAAGCCGGATGCCGATCTCGGAAGTGCGTGCCACTGTCGGCCGCTTCGTCAGCATCCGCTGCGCCAGCTCGGTCATCGTGGCCATGATCACCGAGGTTTCCTGCGAGAACCTCTCGACCGGGGACACTTACATTGCCATCGCCTCCGTCGACCTGCTCGGCGAGATCCTCAATGCCAGCGACAAGGCCAAGTTCCAGCGCGGCGTCACCAACTATCCGACCATCGGCGATGCGGTCGACCTGATCACCAGCCAGGAGCTGCGCACGATCTATGCGCCGACGGGCGCGGACCAGATCAATGTCGGTTTCCTGCAACAGGACCGTTCCGTCGTCGCTTATGTCGACGTCGAGGAAATGCTTTCCAAGCATTTTGCGGTGCTCGGCTCGACCGGCGTCGGCAAATCGACCGGCGTGTCGCTGCTGCTCAACGAAATCCTGAAAGCGCGCCCGAACCTGCGCGTCTTCCTGCTCGACGTCCACAACGAATATGGTCGCTGCTTCGGCGACCGTTCCCTGGTGCTCAACCCGCGGAACCTGAAGCTGCCGTTCTGGCTGTTCAATTTCGAGGAAATCGTCGACGTGCTGTTCGGCGGCCGGCCTGGCGTGCCCGAAGAGCTCGACATCCTCGCCGAAGTCATCCCGATCGCCAAGGGTGTCTACACGCAGTATCAGAACTCCGACCGCCTCGGCCTCAAGCGCATCGATCCCAAGCAGGTCGGCTTCACCGTCGACACGCCGGTGCCCTACCGGCTGGTCGATCTGATCTCGCTGATCGACGAGCGCATGGGCAAGCTCGAAAACCGCTCCTCGCGCATCATCTATCACAAGCTGATCTCGCGCATCGAGGCGGTGCGCAACGATCCGCGCTACGCCTTCATGTTCGACAATGCCAATGTCGGCGGTGACACCATGGCGGAGGTGATCAGCCACCTATTCCGTCTGCCGGCCAACGGCAAGCCGATGACGGTGATGCAGCTTGCCGGCTTTCCAGTCGAGGTGATCGACTCCGTCGTCTCGGTGCTCTGCCGCATGGCCTTCGATTTCGGCCTGTGGAGCGACGGCGTCTCGCCGCTGCTGTTCGTCTGCGAAGAGGCGCACCGCTATGCGTCCGCCGATCGCAACGTCGGTTTCGGGCCGACCCGCAAGGCGGTGTCGCGCATCGCCAAGGAAGGCCGCAAATACGGCGTCTATCTCGGTCTCATCACCCAACGTCCAGCCGAACTCGACGCCACCATCATCTCTCAGTGCAACACGCTGTTCACGATGCGCCTGGCCAACGACCGCGACCAGGCGCTGCTCCGCGCCGCGGTGTCGGATGCGGCCGCGAACCTGCTCTCTTTCGTGCCTTCGCTCGGCACCCGTGAGGTCCTGGCGTTCGGCGAAGGCGTGGCACTGCCGACGCGACTGCGCTTCAAGGAGGTGCCGCCGCATCAATTGCCGCGCGGCGAAGCGACCATCAGCAGCGTTCCCTCGGTCACGGCCGGACACGACATGCATTTCGTCAGCGCTGTGCTCGAGCGCTGGCGCGGGGCCACCTCTCAGCGCGACGTGCCTAACGATCCCGTGTTCTCGGCGCCGCCTGCGAAGACGCTCTCCAGCATCGACGCCCCGATGCTCCAGCCGTCGATGGGGCTCGACCCCGACCGCTTCTCCCTGCTGAAGAAGCCGCTGCGGTAAGCTGGACTCCGCAACCCGTCTCGGCCGAACTTGCCGGATGCCGGCACGGCGCTGCGTCTTTTCGTGGCGACGATATGCGTTTCACGGTGTCGCAGGGAGAACTGCCAGCCGAAGCACGTCCGTGACATCGGATACGGCTTCCAATATGTCGACACGGGACCAAATCTCCTCGGCAGCGTTTTGTCCAATGACGGGCGTCGCATTGTCCATGAACTTGCTCCGGATGACCTCCTCGGAGGCCGGCCGTTCGACACTGCCGAGCGCGAATTCAATGAGGGGCGACGCATATGACTTCCCCTCGCTCGTGACCGTGACGCGGCCAGCCGGCCGGCGCCGCTCGCCGCTCATCAAGTCATTGATCGCCGGATCGACTTCCGCGCGAACTCGCCCGGCCAGTTCAAGCAGATCGGTTCGCTCCAAGGTCTCGCGGGCATACCAGTTGGAAGCGGGATGAATCCCAAGAAGCAGAGCCGCGAAGGCGTAAGGGAAGCTGAACTGCGCATCCACCATCGTCGCCGGTGCAGGATCCATGAAATCCCGACAAAGACCAATCGATGTATGAATGACAACATGGTCGATATCGCTGGGGCCGAGCGAGTTGTCCCTGATCAGTTGCTCCAAGGCTTCCATGGCGGTGTGCATCCACCGGCACACCGGATAGGTCTTGAAGGTACTGCCGAGGATAGCCCATTCGTGGGCCAGGCCGGCCGTGAGCGCCTCCTCCTCGAAGCAATCAGAGCCCAGCATCCGCCATAGCCCGGTCGGGCCGTCCAGCACGCTTTTCGATCCGACGATGCCGCATCCATGCATTTGCACGGCACGGACGCCCGCCTCCGCCGCGGGCGCATTGAAGTCCTTGAGCGAAATCAGCGGGCGCTCAGCGAAGTTGTACTTCCGCAGACTCGGCACATTGGAAAGCGTGGCGGCGAGCCCCACGGCGTTGTTCATTTCGTCAGCGTCAAGCTGCGAGAGCTTGCCGAATGCGATGCAGGCGGACACCGTCTGGTGCTGGCAGACGCCGTAGACTTCGCGAAAGCGCTCGATCGTCGGCTGAATTGAACGGATGAGCCGATTGTTGATCTCGTAAGCGGCGACGACCGCCGTGAGAAACTCGCTGCCGCTGACACGGTTCACGAACGATCCGCTCGTGGCGGCGGCAATGATCGTGGCGCCGGGGTGCCCCATGCCCTTTCCGGCAATTTCATAGCCGTCATCGTAATCAAGAGCATTCATGCATGCTGAGTTGCCAAAGGCGGCAGCGGCCGGGCCCAATTGCATACCCGCCCCGAAGACAGGTACGCTCCCGTGGGCGTGTTCCAGCCGGAGGTATTGCAGGAGCTGTCGCGCAAGCGACGTTCCCGCGCCCGCGAGGCCGCAGCCGAGGGTGTCGAGGACATGAAGTTTGGCCTTCTTGCGAACCTCGGCGGGTATGTCTTCGATCCGAAGCTGCGCCGCAAACCGGCAAACCTGCGCTGTCAGAGTTGACGCCGCCTCGTTCATTTCGAGGCGCCGTAGAATCGTTCCTCGTAGGCACGTGCGAGGGCAAGCGTCACGGGACCCGGCAGCCCATCGCCGATCCGACGTCCATCCACCGAACGCACCGGCGTCACGCCGCCGAACGTGCCGGTCACGAACGCCTCATCAGCCCCGTAGACCTCTGCCAGGGTGAAGTCCAGCTCACGACACTCGAGACCGAGGCCGGCACAGCTCTCGATGATCTTGGCCCTCGTGATTCCCTTGAAGCAAAAGCGTCCCGTGGATGTTTCGACCCGGCCATCGCGGACAATGAAGAAGTTGGTGGAGTTGCAGCTCGACACGAAGCCCGACGGATCCAGCATCAGCGCCTCGTGGGCACCGCAGCTGATGGCCTGAAGCAGGGCCTGAATCAGATTCAGGCGGCTGTGCGAGTTCAGCCGCAGGTCGAAGACATCCGGACTGCTGCATCGGAAAGTGGAGGTTGCGATCTTCATTCCGGAAGCCTTGATTTCCGGATCCGGCAGCTTGTACTCGGCCGTGATCGCGACGGTCGCCTTGCCGAGAGCGTTCCTCGGGTCCTGGTGGACGGTTCTCTTTTCCCCACGCGTGACCATCAGGCGGAGATGCGCTCCATCCTCCATTCCATTGGCGGATACAGTCTCCTCCAGAGCGGCTCGCATCTGGGCGACGGTCATGCCGATGTCGATCGCGATCGTCTGGGCCCCCTGGTAGAGCCGCTTCAGATGCTCGTCCACCAGGACGAGGTTGCCGCGACTGAGGCGAATGCCTTCCCAGACACCGTCTCCCAGGCCAAAGCCGGCATCGAAAATCGAGACCAAGGCCTCTGATCTGGGAACCAGCCTGCCGTTGAGCCAGATCAACACGTGCGCGTTGCGTGGGTCTTCCACTGGCGTCTGAGCGCCCTTGCTCTCGATCATCGGACCATGCCTAGAAGCTGAATTCGGTGAAGCGGTTGAGGAAGGCTTTGGTGCGTTCTTTCTGGGGTGTCTTGAGCACCTGCTCGGGCGCCCCTTCCTCGTGGATGCGCCCCTCATGAAGGAAGAGTACGCGCGTCGCGAAATGATAGGCAAAGCCAAGCTCGTGCGTGACGAGCAGCATCGTGCGGCCTTCCTTGGAGAGACCAAGGATGACTTGCAGCACCTCGCCGACCAACTCCGGATCGAGCGAAGACGTGGGTTCGTCAAAAAGCAGTATCTCGGGATCCATCGCGAGCGCTCGCGCGATGGCGACGCGCTGCTGCTGCCCACCCGAGAGCCGAGCCGGAAACTGGTCGGCCTTTTCGGCAAGCCCCACCCTGGCGAGGTAGTGGCGCGCTCTGGCGGCCGCCTCCGATTTGGATTTACCGAGCACCGAGAGGGGCCCCTCCATCACGTTTTCAAGCGCGGATTTGTGCGGGAACAGGTTGAACTGCTGGAAGATCATTCCGATCCGGGTGCGCAGCCGACACAGTTCGGCTTCGCTATAGCGGATTGCGCCTGATCCGTTCTTGCCGGTCGCTTGTCCGATTGCCTTGCCGTCGAGCCAGATGCGGCCATCAGAAGGCGTCTCCATGAAATTGATACAGCGGAGGAAGGTGCTCTTACCGGACCCGCTCGAGCCAAGAATGGCGATGCGTTCGCCGGGCTTCACCGCCAGGTCGATGCCGCGCAGCACGTGATTATCACCGAAGCTCTTGTTGAGGTTCTCGACCCGCAGAATGTCGTTGTCCATAGGATCAGGCTCCCCTGGCATTCAGCCGGCGCTCGAGCAGGTATGCTGCAAGCGTGCCGGGATAGATCAGGACGAAGTAGATGATCGCCACGACCGTAAAAGTTTCGAGCGGCAGGAATGTCTGCGTGCTCAGGGACCGGGCCTGATACATCAGCTCATTGACCGTGATGACGGAGGCGATCGAGGTCATCTTGGCGAGCTCGACACCACGGTTTGTGAATGCGGGAATCATCCGCCGCAGCGCCTGCGGGAGAATGATCCGCTGCATGACTTTCCAATACGGCATGCCGAGGGCACGTCCCGCTTCCCATTGTCCTCGGAAAATCGATTGCAGGCCGCCACGATAGATCTCTGCACAATAGGCGGACGTGTTCAGGCAGAGTCCCAGGCTTGCGGCGACGAACGGTGTGGTCTGGAGGCCCGTCAGCACCGGAAACGCGTAGTAGAACCATACCAGTTGGACCAGGACGGGCGTGTTCCGGAACACCTCGATGTAGAGCGAGGCCGGCCAATTGATCCATTTGCGCTGAGAGCTTCTGGCGATTCCGAGGAATAGTCCGACGATCAGTGAGAACGTGAAGGCTATTGCCCAGAGTGCGAAGGTCAGGCCGATGCCGCGCAACAGCAGGTCGGTGTTGGCGAAGATTTCGGCGAACTGGAATTCGTAGCTCATGTCAGTCGCCGTTTCCGTGCAGGCGGGCTTCGACCCGACGCATGACGAGGCTTGCGGCCAGGAGAACGGTAAAGAAGATGGCCGCCACCGCCGTATAGGTTTCTAGCGGCCGGAAACTCTGGGAGGCGACCGTCATCGCCCGGTAGAGCAGCTCTCCGTAAGCGACCGTCGCTGCAAGCGCCGTCGTCTTGACCAACTCGAAGGACCGCTCCATCAGAGGCGGCACCATCCTGCGCATGGCCTGGGGCAGGATGATCCGCCACATGAGCTGAGTGTAGTTCATGCCAAGGGCGCGCGCAGCTTCCCACTGGCCCTTTTCGATTGAAACGATGCCGCCCCGGAAAACCTCGGCGAAAAACGCACCTGATTGGACTGACAGCGCCAGCAGGGCTGCCGAAAAGGGGCTGAGGCTTACGCCGGTGACGATGGGCAAGCCGTAAAAATACCAGAAGAAATGAACGAGCGGAGGTGTGTTCCTGTAGAACTCGATGATCGCCGTGGCCGCAAGCGACAGCGCCCGGGACTTCGCCAGGCGCATGAGTCCGAGAACGAGGCCGATCGCCATGCCGAGAACAATGGCGCATGCTGACAGCCAGAGAGTATTCAGCAGGCCACCGAGAAGGAAGCCTGCGTTGTTCCAGACGGGGCTGAAGTCCCAGGTATATCGCACGACAGCTACTTCCGCACTTGCGGCCAGCGGGAAAACGCAGTGTTACGACAGGACTATCATTTCCATAGTTCGCGAACGATCGCGGGAGCTTTCGAAACGTCGATGCTCCGGAACTTCAGGTAGTCCTCGTAGATCCGCTGGGTCTCACCGGTCGCATAGTAGTAGGCGAGCGACAGCCCGAGCCAGTCGCGCCAGGTCTTGTCGGTATCGCGACGAACACCCGCGCTCGTGCTCGAGGCGCGAATGGGCTCAGGCAGGACGACTGTGCCCTTCTTGACGCGCGCCTGAAGCATCACAAGCGCGGGATGAAAGAGCGAAATCGCATCGACGCGACCGGCCTGGAAGGCAGCCGCAGTTTCATCGCCCGACGGGAAGCGCTCGATCTGCGCGTTGGGAAGTCTCGTCGTGATATCACGATCGGGCGAGGTGCCGAGGACGACGCCTATCCTGACCTCCGGCTTGTTGAATTCGGCCCATGACTTCGCCGTGAGGCCGTCGCGGACCAACAGGCCCTGCGCATACCAGAACATCGGCTCGACCGGGAAGTCGATGGCCAGTGCCCGTTGTGGCGTGGCGTCGAGCACGAACATGACGTCGAATTGCCCTGCTTGAAGGCCGGCAACCGCGTTTCCCCATGTAGTCTCGACCGGAACGGGCTTCACGCCGAGATCGCGCGCAAGAGCGACGCCAACGCCCCAGCCGATCCCGTACCATTCATTCGACCGCGCATCCTTGTAGAACCACGGTTCGCCTTGCGCGACGCCTATCTTGAGTTCTCCGCTGTCGCGAATGCGCTGAAGAGTGTTGGTCGACGACTGCGCCTGCGCGCCCGTGCCTGATGCGGCGACGGTGACTGCCGCGACGCCCACGGCGCCCAGGCTCAAAAGGTTGCGGCGGGATGTAGAAGGCTGGGTCATGCGCTTTCCCTCTTCTGGATCGATTGAATTGCGGATTTTGGGGAGGCCCTTGCCAGGCGCCGGCATCCCTCCGAGAGGCATGACCGTGGGCTCGTAGAATTCGGTGTGTAATACGATTTCACCCGATAATACCAGAAGAACTTCTTCTTCCTCGTGTGTGATGAGCTTGCCGAAATCTCTGACTTCGCTAGCCTTGATCATCGCCTTCAGCGGAATCATTTTTTCCCCGATGAGATCGGTGCAGAGCATCTGATAGTCGTAATTCTTCGTTCTGAGGACTTTCCTTGCCCGTCGGGGATAGTCCGGACGTTGAGCACGGCACCCGCCTCGACTATGGTTGCGACCCCAATCCGGAAAACCATGCCGATGACCAAACCCTCCGAAAATCGTTTCCCCACTCCGGCCCTCGACGCGCTGCCGGAGGACATCCGCACGCGCCTCCTTGCCGTGCAGGAGAAAAGCGGCTTCGTGCCGAACGTGTTCCTGACGCTGGCCTACCGGCCCGACGAGTTTCGCGCCTTCTTCGCCTATCACGACGCGCTGATGGAGAAAGACTCCGACCTCACCAAGGCCGAGCGCGAGATGATCGTGGTTGCAACCTCGGCGGCCAACCAGTGCCAGTATTGCGTGATCGCGCACGGCGCGATCCTGCGCATCCGCGCCAAGAATCCGCTCATCGCCGACCAGGTCGCGGTGAACTACCACAAGGCCGACATCACGCCGCGGCAGAAAGCGATGCTCGATTTCGCAATGAAGGTCTCGGCCGACGCACAGCGGATTTCGGAGGAGGATTTCGCCGCGCTTGGCCCCCACGGTTTCAGCGACGACGACATCTGGGACATCGCTGCGATCGCAGCGTTTTTCGCGATGTCGAACCGGCTCGCGAACTTCACGGGCATGCGACCGAACGACGAGTTTTACCTGATGGGGCGCCTGCCGAAACAATGATCGCGCCGCTCGACTGGCCCGAGATCATGCTGCGGCTTGGCACCGCCACGCTCGCAGGCTGCGCCATCGGCTTGAACCGCGATCTGCAGGGCAAGCCGATCGGGTTGAAGACGCTCGGCATCGTCGGTCTGTCGACTGCGACTGTCGTGTTGCTCGCGGTCCAGTTCGCCGAGCCCGGGAAGATCTCAGACGCGACCAGTCGCGTCATCCAGGGCATCCTCACCGGCATCGGCTTTCTCGGCGCCGGCGTCATCGTCCACGAAAGTGAGCATTTTCGCGTGCGCGGCCTCACCAGCGCCGCCTGCACTTTCCTCGCGGCCTGCCTCGGGATTGCCTGCGGCGCCGGAGAGTGGCTGATCATCGGCACGGCGTTCGCCCTGGCCTTCCTGATCCTCACGGTGGGCAACCGCACCGAGCGCTGGCTGCACCGCGCGCTCGGCGGCGAGAAGGAGCCGCATGATGTCGAGACAACGGCGAGACGAGACACGCGGGAGCGCTAGTCCCTGCGCATCACTCTACCAATCAAACATTTGCAGCACGCCCATGCAAGCAACCGGTGTTCTGGACTCAATCGAGCTCGCTCGCAGACGTCATCGTTTTTTGGACCTGCAATTTATGCACTATGTCACGTCTGGTCGTGCCAGGCTCGCAACGGAGATCGTGGGCAGCGGCACTCCCATCATCTTTCTTCATGCCAACGTGTGCGACCGGCGCATGTGGCGCGACCAGTTAATTGGGCTAGGCGCCACGCATAAGGCGATTGGCTATGACCGGCGCGGGTTCGGCGAAACTCACGCCGAGCTGGAGGACTTCTCCGCCCTCGCAGACCTCGTGGCAGTGCTGGATGCTACCGCAGACGGCAAGCGCGCAGTCCTCGTCGGTTGCTCCCTCGGGGGACGCATCGCGCTTGATGCCTCCCTCCGGCACCCATCGCGTGTTGGCGCCCTCGTTCTGATCGCGCCCAATGTCGCAGGCGCACCTGATCCGATCTATCCTCCCGAAATCGATGAGCTGATGACGCAATCAAAGGGGATTGAGGCATCAGGCGATCTGGACCGGTTGAACGCGATGAAGGCGCGTCTCTTGTTGGACGGACCATTGGCCCCGGAAGGCCGCGTAGCGGGCCCCGCTCGCGACCTGTTCCTTGACATGAACGGCATCGCGCTCCGCGCCTCGCCATTCGGATCGGACATCGACATTCAACCCTTCTTCCATCGCCTCAATGACGTCGCCGTGCCGACCCTTGTGATTTGGGGCGATCTCGACTTTCCCCATGTTCAGGAACGCTGTCGTCACGTGGCAGCGACGGTACCCGGCGCGGAAGGTCGTCAGATGCCGGGTGTCGCACATCTGCCCAGCCTCGAGCGCCCGGCGGAAATCACAGCCCTCATTGCCGAATTTGCCGCCCGATGTATGGGGGCCGCCGCGTAGATGCGCGCGTCTCGCGCGACGGAGTCAGTGCTTCGCCATCAACTCGTTCGCTGGGGCAAAGCGTTCGGCGAACGTCGCTGCCTTGGCTTCGCGAGCTACGGCAAGCGAAGCCGAGATGAAACTATGAAACCCTACTGCGGCGACCGCGAGCAAGGCGGCGGCGAAGACCAGACGGCGCATTCCTTCCTCCTTCTTGGGCTCGATCCCCGAAGCATGGAACGGCTTTGTTTCAGGATCTTTTCGTGCGGCAGGAAAACGATTTCGCTCAAGAGACCGTGATGAGGTCCTGCAAGGAACGCTCCGGCAAACAACGGAATACTTTGGTTTAGCCCGCTCATCCCTTCTTATGCCCTCCGCATCGGCTCGTACAATTGAGCGACGGCGACAGTTTCTTATGCTCCAGACTAGTCCAAAACGACGCATGCACCGCGCGAACTCCACTCTCGGATAGCGCGACCAACAATAGTCACCGTCGTTTTACGTTGGGCGCGAGTCGTGTTGGGAATTTTGCGCTCGGGATCACGATCGTGAATGGCAAGGCTGCCGCTGACAAGCAGCCTTTGCCGGAATGCAAAGTTGTCGAGGAACACTCAAATGAACGTCTTCGTTCAGAAGCTTAATGGCCTGTGGCACCTGATCGTCGGGTCGTGCCAGATCCGCACCCCTTTCCTGGAGACGCAGGATCGGGAGCTGGTCGTGACATACGCCCGGCGCGTCTATCCGGGCGCCAAGGTCTTCCAGCGCGACTGACGTGAGCGTCGCGCCCTAGTCATCCCCCGCCGGTCCGCACCAGCCGGGCAGATAGATCGCGTCCTTGATCTTTGCGGCAGCCATCGCCTTCTCCAGCGCCTTGTCGAAATTGGCATCGACCGCCTTGCGTGACAGCTTGCGGCGCAAATAGTCGGCCCACAGGAATTCGGAGAACGGCGTAGTATCCTTGGCGAAGCCACCCATGCGGCGGAGTTCGCCAGCGAGGCTGCGGAACGGATCGTCCTTGAGATCGGCGACCGATTTCGGCAGGTCCTTGAAATGCCGCCGCTCGCCCTTGGCATCGTAAGGGTAGACCCAGCGCTTGTTGTCCATCACGCCCCAGAAGGCCTCGCGCTCGACCATCCTGAGGTCGCCGACGACGGTGACCAGCACGTCCTTGACGCCCTCGTCATGTAGCGCGCGGGCAAGGTGATGATGGTCGATGACGTAGTAGCGCTGGTCCGGCCCGTAGACCACTGGGATCATGTGCCTGCCCAGCGCGTCCGCCTGCTTCTCCTTGTCCTGCTCGCGCCAGCGCTTGCGCTTCTCCTTGACCTCGCGCATGCCGACCGTCATCTGCGTCGGCCTCAGCGACAGGATCTGCACCGGGTGCACTCTTGGCTCGCGCGTGTTGGTCATGATGAAAGACCCTCAAAGGTTGCTGGAAACGTCCTGGACGTCCGTACGATTATGCCATGACGGCCGGGACGGCAAATTAGGTTCCAAGAGACACAGGAAACGGCCTCGGAGAAATAATTCCGAAATCGCCAATGCACCTCAGCGTTGTGAAGATTTTCTGCAACGCTTCGCAGCCCTGTGCTATCTAAATTTCGCTGCTTTGAAAGCTGATCCGCGACTGATCCTTTGGCATGAAAACCCAGCGGCCCATAACCTCGGACGGCGAGCACCGGGTGCTCCAGTTCAGGCCGCGCAGCCAGCTTCAGGCCGCGCCCCGGCCGGGGAACGGTACCGTTCAGCCGTTGCGCGCCCAGCCCGCGCCGGAACCGCTCGACCTCTCGCGTTATGAGCAGCCCCGCGACGAGCCGGACGACTTTCGCCACCGCATGCTCGCCAACATCGCAGCCCTCGCCTTCACCATCGCGCTGACCGCGATCGGGATCTGGCTCGCGGTCAGCATTGCCGACCTGCGCCGGACCCAGGATTGCGTCCTGATGGGCCGGCGCGACTGCGTGAAGATCACGACGCCGCATATCTAGGCAGCCGGCCCCGAGAGGCCCGGTTCGCGGGGCTTCGACCGGCATCCCCAGCCCTGTTCTTAGGCCCCGCCCGGCTCCATTGAACTCAGAGCTGCCCTCCGATATACGGGCACTCGACCCGGCCAGAGGGCGTTTGAGGGCATCACTCGGGGCGCGATGCCCGCCCACCGTGCCTCTCTGGAAAATCTGAAAAATAGCTACAATATATCAAAGGCTTAGTGATGTCCTCTACATTCGATCAGGTCGCCACGATCATCGCTGAAACCTGCGACATCCCGCGCGACACGATCACGCCGGATAGCCACGCCATCGACGATCTGGGCATCGACAGCCTCGATTTCCTGGACATCGCGTTCGCGATCGACAAGCAGTTCGGCATCAAGCTGCCGCTGGAGAAGTGGACCCAGGAGGTCAACGACGGCAAGGCGACCACCGAGCAGTATTTCGTGCTGAAGAACCTGTGCGCGCGCATCGACGAGCTGGTGGCGGCCAAGGGCGCGAGCACCTGATCGCGCGACCATGCAACTCGAATACTTCCACATGATCGATCGCATCGTCGACCTCAACGTCGACGAGAAGCGGATCGTCGTCGAGGCGCTCGTTCCGAAGGAAAGCACCATCTTCGAGGGACACTTTCCGGGCTATCCCCTGATGCCCGGCGTGCTCCTGATCGAATCGATGGCGCAGGCCTCGGGCTGGCTGCAGCTCGGCGTGTTGAAGTTCGAGCGCATGCCGATCCTCGCCGCCGTCAAGGAGGCCAAGGTCCGCGGCTCGGTCTTCCCCGGCGATCTCATGAGCATCGAGGCAACCCTTGCCCATGAGGGCTCGGGCTATGCCATGACCGAGGCCAAGATCAGGGTCGGCGGCAAGCTGCGCGCGAATTCGACGCTCACCTTCACGCAGATTCCCTTCCCCAATGCGGATATGCGCAGCTACATGGACGCGTTCGCCAAGCGCATCGGCTTTCCGCAACAGGCCGTATCGCCATGACTGACACCCCTGCTACGAAGCCCGGCCAGACGGAAGTCTGGATCACCGGTATTGGGCTCGCCACTTCGCTCGGCGAAGGGCTGGACGCCAACTGGGTCGCGCTCGGCGAGCGGCGTATCAACGTGGACGAGAAGGGATTTGCCCCTTTCATCGTGCATCCCCTGATGCCGGTCAGTTTCGACAGTCAGATCCCGAAGAAGGGCGACCAGCGCCAGATGGAAGCCTGGCAGCGCATCGGCACCTATGCCGCGGGCCTGGCGCTCGACTCCGCCGGGATCAAAGGCAACAAGGACATTCTGTCCAAGATCGACATGGTGGTCGCGGCCGGCGGCGGCGAGCGCGATCTCAACGTCGATACCGGCGTGCTCACGGCCGAGGCCAAGGGCGCCAATGCGCCAGGCTTCCTCAACGAGCGGCTGATGAGCGATCTGCGGCCGACGCTGTTTTTGGCCCAGCTCTCCAACCTGCTCGCCGGCAACATCGCCATCGTGCACGGTCTCGGCGGCACCTCGCGCACGTTCATGGGCGAAGAGGTGGCAGGCGCGGATGCCACGCGCATCGCGCTGGCACGGATCGCCTCGGGCGAGAGCGACATTGCGCTGGTCGGCGGCTCGCATAATGGCGAGCGCAAGGACCTGATGGTCCTCTACGAGTTCGGCGACTTCAACCTGAAGGACAAGTTCGCTCCGGTCTGGGCGCGCAAGGACCACGCCGGCTTCGCGCTCGGCTCGGCCGGAGCGTTCCTGGTGCTGGAATCGAAGGCCCATGCGGAAGCGCGCGGCGCAAAACCGTTCGCGAAGCTGACGAGCGTGGTGGCTGATCTGGCCAGGCGCAAGCAGCCGGGCGAGTTGACCGCGACGCTTCAGAAGCTGTGGTCGAAGCTGCCCAGGCGCGAGGGCAAGGGCGCGATCATCACGGGGGCAACCGGCGCGGAGCCGGCGACCGCCGAGGAGCGCACCTTCCTCGAGAGCCATGCGGATTTCCCGGTTCGCGCCACCGGTACCATGTTCGGCCACACCATGGAGACGCAGTTCCCGCTCGGAATTGCGCTCGCCGCACTGTCGCTCTCGCGCGGAGCCCTGTTCCCGCCGAACGATTCGACCGGTCTCGAGATTGAAATGCAGTCGGCTCCGACCCAGATTGTGGTGGTGGGAGCCGGACACTGGCGCGGCGAAGGCATGGCGCTGGTGGAAGCGGTCAGCTAACACGCGTTCGGCTGGTTGTTTGGGACGATTGAGACGAGCGGGGGAATCATGACAGCACCACGCGACAAATTCGGACGGCCCGTCGTCGTCGTCACCGGCATGGGCATCATGACTTCGCTCGGCGCCGGCAAGGCCGACAACTGGTCTAAGCTCGTTTCCGGGCAATCCGGCATCCGCACCATCACGCGCTTTCCCACCGACGGGCTGAAGACGACGATGGCCGGCACGGTCGATTTCGTCAGCGTCGATCCGTTCTCCTCCACCGGCCTCTCCGAACGGATGGCCGAGATGGTGACGGAGGAAGCGCTGGATCAGGCCGGCATCGGCGCCAAGGGCGACTTCCCGGGCCCCCTCTTCCTCGCGGTCGCGCCGGTCGAGGTGGAATGGCCGCAACGCCGCGAGCTCGGCCGCGCCGTCGGCAAGCCCGACTTCACCTACGATGATCTCCTGCGCATCTCCGGCGGCGGCAAGTACAACGCCTATCATCACCGCTTCATGTTCGGCTCGGTGGCGGCCTATCTCGCCGAGACCTTCGGCACCAAGGGCTCGCCGATCTCGCTGTCGACCGCCTGCGCGTCGGGGGCGACCTCGATCCAGCTCGGCGTCGAGGCGATCCGCCGCGGCGAGACCGATGCTGCGCTGTGCGTCGCGACCGACGGCACCGTGAATCCGGAGGCGCTGGTGCGCTTCTCGCTGCTCTCCGCGCTCTCGACACAGAACGAACCGCCGCAGGCCGCCTCGCGGCCGTTCTCGAAGAATCGCGACGGCTTCGTGATGGCCGAAGGCGCAGGCGCCCTCGTGCTGGAAAGCTATGAGGCGGCGACCGCGCGCGGTGCAAAGATTCTCGGCGTGATCGCCGGCTGCGGCGAACTCACCGATTCCTTCCATCGCACCCGCTCTTCGCCCGACGGCAAGCCGATCATCGGCTGCATGAACAAGACGCTGGCCGATGCCGGCATGACGCCGGACCAGATCGACCACATCAACGCCCACGGCACCGCGACGCCGGAAAACGACAAAATGGAATTCAACACGACCTCGGCCGTGTTCGGCGAGCTCGCGCAGAAGATTCCGGTCACCTCCAACAAGTCGATGGTCGGCCACACCATCTCGGCCGCAGGCGCCGTGGAGGCGATCTTCTCGCTGCTCACGCTCGAGCATCAGCGGATTCCGCCGACCATCAACTACGACAATCCGGATCCCACGATCCTGTTCGACGTCGTCGGCAACGCCGCGCGCGATGCCCGCGTCACCGCCGTAATGTCGAACTCGTTCGGCTTCGGCGGCCAGAACGCCTCGCTGATCCTGACCCGCGAACCGGCCTGATCGGACGCATGGCGCTGCTGACTGCGAGCACGAAGGCCCGCGCGCGGGAGGCTGCGAAATCGATCAGCGGGAGCCTGATCGGCGCCGCGACCGTCGGCATGCTGCGCACAACGCGCTATTTCGATCCGCTCAAGACCTCGAATTTCTTTTCCCGCGTCACCCGCCTGATCGGCCCTCGCCTGCGCGAGCACAAGATCGCGCGTGCCAATCTGTCGGCAGCTTTCCCCGAGAAATCGCCCGAGGAGATTGAAAAAATCCTGATAGGCGTGTGGGACAGTCTCGGTCGCTACGGCGCCGAGTTCGCCCATATCGATCGTGTCTGGGACTATGATCGCGCCCACCCGGAGAACAGCCGCATCGAGCTGCCGCCGCGGACAATCGAGCTGTTCGACCAAATCAGGGATGATGGCAAGCCGGCGTTGATCTTCACCTCACATCTTGCCATGTGGGAACTACCGGCGCTCGCCGCCGTCGCGCACGGGCTCGATGCCGCCATCCTCTATCGCCGCCCCAACATCGCCTCCGCCGACCGCATCATCCAGGAGATGCGCCAGGTCAACATGGGCACGCTGATCCCTGCGGGGCGCGACGCGCCGTTCCGGCTCGGCGAAGCGCTCAGGAACGGGCAGCACGTCGCGATGCTGGTCGATCAATATCTGACCGGCGGCGTCGAGGTTACCTTCTTCGGCCGCAAGACCCGCGCCAATCCGATGCTGGCGCGGCTGCTCCGCCAGGTCGAATGCCCCATCCACGGCGTGCGCATCATCCGCCTTCCCGGCTATCGCTTCCGTGCCGAGCTGACCGAGGAGATCACGCCGGTGCGCGACGCCGAGGGCAAGATCGACGTCCAGGGCACGACGCAGGCGATCACCAACGTGGTAGAAGGCTGGGTGCGCGAATATCCGGAGCAGTGGCTGTGGCTGCACCGGAGATGGCGGTAGGCAGCACAGCTCTCTCCGTCATGGCCGGGCTCGTCCCGGCCATCCACGCGCCTCCAAACACGGGATCAAAGACGTGGATGCCCGGGACAAGCCCGGGCATGACGACCAAGCACGCGGCTGCACAACCGCCCTCACTGCTCCGGCAACCCTGCCTCGACCACGGCCTGCACGACGCGTCCCCAGGCTGCTATATTCACCGGACTTGCGTTCTTCATCGGCGGCGAGACGTTGAGCCGGGTCGTGCCGGGCCGCAGCCTCAATCCCTCCGCGACCGCCGCCCTCGCCTCCTTGAGGCGGCCCATTCTCTGGTAGGCGGCGGCGAGCAGAAAGTGCGAGCGGCCGGTCCCCGGCGTAATCGCGATCGAGCGTTGCAGCCATGGCAACGCCTCCTCGTCGCGCCCCATCAAGACATTCGCCAGGCCCACGCCGAGCAGCCAGGTCCAGCGCGAGGCCGGCGGCGTGTCGTAACGATCGGCTTGCTGGAATGTCGCGAGCGCATCGTCGAAGCGGCCGAGATAGATCTGGCCCAATCCGATCAGATAGAGCGCAGACCCGTTCCACGGATCGAAGCTCAGTGCCTTGGCGCAGGTGACGAGGCTTTCCACGAAATGGTTGGTGGCGCTGAGGAAGCGGCAGTAGGCCTCGAGCACCGGAATTGAATTCGGCTTCGACCGCAATGCGCGCTCGAGCGTCGCATTGGCTTTTGCCTCGACTGCAACCGCCTCCTCCGGGCTGAACCAGACCATCTGGATGCCGCGCATCTGCAGCGAAGCGAGCGCTACGGCGAGATCGGCGTTATCGGGGTCGTCGATGAGCGCCTTCTGCAACATCGCCTGCGCCGCGTCAAAGCGCTCGCGCGTCGTCTGGTTGATCGAGGCAAGCGCCTGCTCGACGGCGACCTTGTCGCCGCCTGCGGACGATTTGCGGCTCGCGGATGACGATACACTCGGCTCCAGAATTTCATTCAAGCGGCGCGCAAGCACATAACCGACGCCCGCGGCGAGCCGCGACTGCGCAAGCTGCGCGTCCGACTCGTCCGCGGCGACCGAAGCCGCAACGACCGACTGAACCTCGCCAGTCGCTGTCTTGATCATCCGCGCCCGCAGCGTCCAGGATTGATCGCTATGCTGCAACTCGCCGCGGATTTCGTAGTCGGGTGATGCGGCCCGCGCACTGGTGCTTTCGACGCCCGCGAGCGCCGGCGATCGCGGCGCAACCACGCTGATGTTCTGGATCTTCGCAAAGCCGTCCGTGAGGCGCCCGGTGACCTCCTCCGCCATCCCGGCGCCGCGCGAATCGTTGCTGGCGTCAACGATCGGCATCACGGCGATGCGCGGCGCCGTTCGCCTGAACAGCAGGTCCGGCTTCAACACCGGCGCGGCGACCGCGAGCCCCATGACGATCACACCGAGCCCGGCCAAAGCTGCGACCATGGCCCGCCGGCTCAAACCGGAGATGGAGCGCTGCGTGCTCACCTGTAGCGGGGCACCTTCAGCCGGCGCTGCAGGCCCGGCCGCCTCGGCCTGGGCGAGCGGAAGCGCCTCGGCGTCCGCCATAACCTCGGCCTCGGCCTCAACCTCTGCCGTGAGCAGATAGCCGCCGCCTGAGGCGAGCTTGATCAGCTGCCGCCGCTCGTCGCCGAGCGCGGTGCGAAGCTCGCGGATGCATTGGAACAGGTTGTCCTCGCCGACATGGACGTTCGGCCAGACCGCCTCCATCAGCTCCTGCTTGCTGAGCACCCGGCCGCCGCTGGTTGCGAATAGCCGCAGCATCTCGAAGGTCTTGGGCCGGAGCTTGATGGCAACCCCATCGGTCCCGCGCAGCTCAGCGCGCGGCCGGTCCAGCTCGAAGCCGGCGAAACGAAGCACGTCATCCCCCAAGGCGTCTCTCCAGACCGCTCATATAGCGGAAGTCTGTCGAAAATGCCCGAAAAGCGGGTCTGAAACGGAAATATCAGAAACTTTCAGAAACTTGCCGGCCGCTTATCAGGACACCACCCCCAGCCAATGAGAAGAGTCTTGTCGGAGACGGACTCGCTGACGCGTGATGGGGGACGAGTTGAGGAAAGATTGTTTCAAAGCGACCCGCCGGCTGCGGGCCGTACTGCTGACGTCGTCGGCGCTGGCCCTGGCCTGGATGCTGCCGGCCGCGCCCGCCCTTGCACAGGATGCGACCTGGCTCGCCTCTCCCGGCAGCAACGATTATGGCACCGGCTCGAACTGGGACGGCGGCGTCGTGCCGGGGGGCACGGCCTCCTTCGGCACCTCAAACACCACCAGCCTGGTGATCTCGAGTGCCTCGGTCGGCGGCTGGACCTTCAATGCGGGCGCCTCGAGCTACACCTTCGACGTCAGCGGTCAGTTGAGCTTCGGGGGGGCCGGCATCACCGTCAACGGCGGCAGCGCCACCATCACCAACAACGGCGGCTTGATATTCTACGGCACGAGCACGGCCGGCAGCGCCGCCATCACCAACAACACCCGTGGCCAGCTCATCTTCAACGACTCGAGCACGGCCGCAAACGCCAGCATCACCGGCGGCGACTACACCGCCGTTGGCTTCTACAATTCGAGCACGGCTGGCAGCGCCAACATCAACCTCAACGGCTATGCCGGCTCGTTGAGTTTCCACGGCACCAGCACGGCCGGCAGCGCCACCATCACCCTCGCCAGCACCGACAGCGCGTTTTTCTACGACACCAGCACCGCTGGCAGCGCGACGATCAACAACGGCGGGCAGTTCACCTTCTACGGTTCGAGCACTGCCGGTAATGCTGGCATCACCAACAACGGCATAATCAGCTTCAATCAAACCAGCACGGCGGGAAGCGCCGGCATCACCAACAACTTCGTCTTGGCCTTCAGCGCCTCGAGTACCGCAGCAAGCGCAACCATTACCAATAATTTCGCGATGTTTTTCAGTGGCGCCAGCACGGCGGGCAGCGCGACCATCAACAACGCATATAATCTATCCTTCGATGGCACCAGCACGGCCGGCAATGCCGTCATCACCAACAACGGCAACGGGCCCTTCAGTTCCGTCGGAAACACTTCTTTCACGGACAACGCGACCGCGGGCAATGCGCAGTTGATCAACAACGACCCGAACGCCGTGTTCGATTTCTCCGGCAGCTCCGGCCCGAACGGCGACCACAAGCTCAGCGCCGGCTCGATCGCCGGCAACGGCATCTTCTACCTCGGCGCCAACGCGCTGACGGTCGGCGGAAACAATCTGTCGACCACCGTCAGCGGCGCGATCGTGGACGGCGGTAACTACGGCGGCGGCGGTGCCTCTCTGGTGAAGATCGGCACCGGCACGCTGACGCTAACGGGCGCCAACACCTATACCGGCGGCACCACCTTTGCCGGCGGAACGGTCAGCGTCGCCTCGGACGCCAATCTCGGCGACCTCGCGGGCGGCCTGACCTTCAACGGCGGCACCCTCCAAATATCAGGCACGACATTCAGCACCACCGCACGCAGCATCAATCTGGGCGCCGGCGGCGGCACATTCGACACTGCGGACGCAACCAACAATTTCGTTCTGAGCCAGGATCTCAGCGGCGGCGCCCTGACCAAGTCCGGCGCCGGCACGCTGACCCTGACCGGCGCGGAAACTTTTTCCGGCGCCACGGTTTCCGCCGGCACGCTGGCATTCAGCGCCAATGCCACGGCCGGCAATGCGGCCATCACCAACAACGCCCAGCTAACCTTCGAAACCAACGCGACGGCCGGCAACGCCACCATCACCAACAACAATCAGTTGGCATTCTACGGCAACTCCACGGCCGGCAACGCGATCATCATCAATAGCGGCAATGTGCTGTTCGACGGCGATTCGACGCCCGACAACGCGCAGCTCATCAACACCGCGTCCACCGCCGTGTTCGACTTCTTCACCCCCGGCCCGGGCAGCGACGGCAAACTCACAGCCGCCTCCATCGCCGGCAACGGCCGCTTCGACCTCAATAGCGTTGAACTGACGGTCGGCAGCAACAATCTGTCGACCACCGTCACCGGCGTGCTCACCGGCGACGGGAGCCTCACCGGGACATCGTTGGTCAAGGTCGGCACCGGTACACTGACGCTCTCGGGTATCAACACCTACACCGGCGCGACAATTGTCGATGCGGGCGCCCTCGTCGTGAACGGATCGATTGCGGCGTCGAGCAGCGTTACCGTCGGCAGCGGCGCGACCCTGGGCGGCGGCGGCACCGTTGGCACGACAACCGTCAACGCCGGCGGCACGCTCGCGGCCGGCAACGGCACCGCCAACTCGTCGCTGACCGTGGCGGGCAGCCTCGCGCTGCAATCCGGCGCCTTCTACATGGTGCAGATCAATCCGACGACGTCGAGCTACGCCAACGTCTCGGGTACGGCGACGCTGGGCGGATCGACGCTCCAAGCGGTCTATGCCAATGGCAGCTACGTCGCCAAGCAGTACACGATCCTGACCGCCGGCAGCATCGACGGCACGTTCGGTTCAGTCGTCCAAACCAACCTGCCGTCGAACTTCCACACCGAGCTGAGCTATGACGGCACCCACGCCTATCTCAACCTGATCCTGACCTTCGTTGCGCCGCCGGGCAGCGGCCTTTCCGGCAACCAGCAGAAGGTCGGCAACGCCATCATCAGCGCGTTCAACGCCAATGGCGGCATCTCGCTGGTCTATAGCGGGCTGACGGCGCCCGGCCTGACGCAGGCCTCGGGCGAGACCGCGGCGGGTTCGCAAGGAACCACGTTCCAGGCGATGGGCCAGTTCATGGGCCTGCTCACCGATCCCTCCGGCTCGGCGCGCGACACCGTCGGCTCCGCTCCGCCGGCCTACGCCGACAGCGCGCCGGCAGGTGCAGCACGCGACGCCTTTGCGATGTTTGCCAAGGCGCCCTCCGCGACGACCTTCGAGCAGCGCTGGAGCGTGTGGGCTTCCGGCTTCGCCGGATCACAGACGACGGATGGCAACACCGCACAGGGATCGAACAGCGCAACCAGCCGCCTGTTCGGCACCGCCGCCGGCGCCGAACATTGGTTCTCGCCGCAGACGATGGCCGGCTTCGCGCTCGCCGGCGGCGGCACCAACTTCTCCGTGAAAGGCGGCGGCACGGGCCGCTCCGACCTGTTCCAGGCCGGCGCATACGTCCGCCACAACAACGGTCCGAGCTACATCTCGGCTGCCCTCGCCTATGGCTGGCAGGACGTCACCACCGATCGCACCGTGACACTCGCCAGTGTCGATCATCTGCGCGCCGAGTTCAACGCCAATGCGTGGAGCGGCCGTCTCGAAGGCGGCTATCGCTTTGTCGCACCGTGGATCGGTGGCATCGGCCTCACGCCCTATGCCGCGGGCCAGTTCACGACGTTCAATCTGCCGGCCTATGCCGAGACGGTCGTCTCGGGCAGCAATGCCTTCGCACTGGCCTATGCCGCCAAGAGCGTCACCGATACGCGCAGCGAGCTCGGCCTGCGCACCGACAAATCCTTCGCCATGGGTAACGGCATCCTCATCTTGCGCGGCCGCGCCGCCTGGGCCCACGACTTCAATCCGGATCACTCCGTCGCGGCGACATTCCAGGCGCTCCCCGGCGCAAGCTTCGTCGTCAACGGCGCACGGGCTGCGAGCGACTCCGCCCTCACCACCGCCTCCGCCGAAATGAAATGGCTGAACGGCTGGTCGGCGGCAGCAAGCTTCGAGGGCGAGTTCTCCAACGTGACGCGCTCCTACGCCGGCAAGGGAACGGTGCGTTATGCGTGGTAGGCAGCGTCGCTGCCTGGTCTCTCGATGGTCATTCCGGAGTGGGCGCGAGGTGCTTCAGGTTTTGCGCCTGCGGGTCAATTAAACCAGACTTCATAGCGATTTAGCTACCGCCACCGCCGGTAACCCGAAGGTAGCGGTTCTACTTTGCATGGGGTTGTTTTCCAGAGTTTCGGTTGCCGGTTTGATATCAGGCATGACGGCCGCCCCTCTACCTTCCGGTTCCGGGCGGAGCCAGCCTGCCCGCTCCCCATCCTGAGGAGCCGCGCTTGCGCGGCGTCTCGAAGGATGAAGGCCCCGCTGGCGGCCTCGCCCTTCGAGACGCTTGCTACGCAAGCTCCTCAGGGTGAGGATCGAGGTTTTCGGATTGCTTGGCTCGCCGAACGCGGCATGACTACCGCCCCGTCTTCACCTTGGTCCAGAGCCGGTTGATGATCCGCTGCGTGGCGGGATCACGGGCGGTGATGACGAACAGCTTTGCGAGCGTCGCATCGTCCGGATAGATGTTCCTGTCATTCAGGATCTTCGGGTCGACCAGCTTCTGGCTGGCGAGATTGCCGTTGGCGTAGGACAGGAAGTCCGAATTCTTGGCGGCGACATCCGGACGGTAGAGATAGTTGATCAGCTCGTAGGCTTCCGCGACGTTCTTGGCGTCCGCAGGGATCGCGAGATTGTCGAAGAACATCTGCGCGCCCTCCCGAGGGATCGTGTAGCCGATCTCGACGCCGCTCTTGGCCTCGGCCGCACGGGCACGGGCCTGCATGATGTCGCCGGACCAGCCGACCACGAAGCAGATCTCGCCGGTGGCGAGCGCGCTTAGATATTCGGACGAGTGAAACTTGCGCACGGAGGGGCGGACCTTCGCCACGACGTCGGCGGCCTTCTCCAGGTCCGCCTGCTTGGTGGAGTTCGGATCGAGCCCGAGATAGTTCAGCGCCGCCGGAAAGATGTCGTCGGCGGAGTCGAGCATGTGCACGCCGCAGTCTTTGAGTTTCGCAAGGTTCTCCGGCTTGAAGACGATGTCCCAGCTATCGATCTTGGCGTCGGGCCCGAGGATCTCCCTCACCTTCTTGACGTTGTAGCCGATGCCCGTCGTGCCCCACATGTAGTTCGCGGCAAAGACGTTGCCGGGATCGTAGGTCGCAAGGTGCTGGTTCACCATCGGCCAGGCGTTGGCAAGGTTCGGCAGCTTCGACTTGTCGAGCTTCTGGAAGATGTTCGCCTTGATCTGGCGCTGCAGGAAATACGCCGTGGGCACCACGACATCGTAGCCGGACTTGCCAGCCATCAGGCGCGTCTCAAGCGTCTCGTTGGCATCGAAGGTGTCGTAGACCACCTTGATGCCGGTGTCCTTGGTGAAGGCCTCCAAGACATCCGGCGCCATGTAGTTGGACCAGTTGTAGAAGTTGACGACGCGCTCCTCGGCCCCTGCGGGAGCGCAAAGCAACGTCAGCGCCGCGGCGATCGCGAAACCAAGGCCAAAGCCGGAACGGCCGACGTTCGTCATCTCAGGTCTACCTCTTGCGCCCGCGCACCGCGTCCGACAGCCGCTCGAGTGCGGTGTCGAGCGTCTGGTCCTTCTTGGCAAAGCAGAAGCGCACCACCGAGGTCACCGGGTCCTGCTCGTAGAACGCCGACACCGGGATCGCCGCGACCTTGTAGTCTTTCACGATCCGCCAGCAGAACTCGGTGTCGCTCTCGTTGAGGCCGAGCGGCGACAGGTCGACGGTGAGGAAATACGTGCCTTGCGACTTCAGCACGGGGAAGCCGAGGCTCTCCAGGCCCTTGGTCAGACGGTCCCTGCTCCGCGCCAGATCCTTGCGCATCGAGACGAAATATTCGTCCGGCTTGCCGAGGCCATAGGCGACCGCGGCCTGCAGGTTCGGCGCGGTGGTGAAGGTCAGGAACTGGTGCACCTTGGCCGCGACCCGCAAGAGCGGCGGTGCGGCGCAGACGAAGCCGACCTTCCAGCCGGTGAGCGAAAAGATCTTGCCGGCCGAGCCGACCTTGATGGTGCGCTCGCGCATGCCGGGAATGGTGATCAGCGGGATGTGCTTGTGCTCGTCGAAGGTGACGTGCTCCCAGACCTCGTCGCAGATCGCGATCACATCGAACTCCTGGCAGTAGCGTGCCAGCAGCTCGATGTCCTCGCGCGGAAAGACGACGGCGGACGGATTCAAGGGGTTGTTGAACAGGACCGCCTTGGTCTTTGGATTGAACACGCTTTTCAGCATGTCCTCATTCAGCCGCCAATGCGGCGGCTCGAGGCGCACCAGGCGCGGAATGCCGCCGGCCTGGCGGATGATCGGCAGATAGGAATCATAGACCGGCTGGAAGCAGATCACTTCGTCGCCAGGCCGCACCACCGCGAGGATCGCCGAGGTCAGCGCCTCGGTGCCGCCGGAGGTCACCATCACCTCGCTCATCGGATCGAGCTTCAGCCCATGCCAGTGGCCGTAATGCGTCGCGATCGCCTGGCGCAACTCGGGGATGCCCATCATCGACGGGTACTGATTGTAGCCGTTCACAGAGGCATCGGCCGCGGCGCGGCGGATGTCCTCAGGGCCGGGATCGTCGGGAAAGCCCTGGCCGAGATTGATGGCGGCATTGTCGCGCGCGGCCTGCGACATCGCCTCGAAGATGGTGACGGGCAGGTCGGCGAAGACCTTGTTCAGGGAAGAGCTCTTGGACGTCATCGCCTGGATCAGCCACCGACCTTGGTCGGGAGTCCTGCGGCCTTCCAGCCGAGTATGCCGCCCGCAAGATGCCTGTCGTAGGCAAGGCCCGCCGTTTGCGCGGCGAGCGACGCCGTCACCGAGCGCTTGCCGGAGCGGCAGGCGAACACGACGTCCTTGCCCTGCGGATCAGGAATCGCTTTTGGATCGAAGGTCGAGAGCGGCACGACGACGCCGTAGGGATAGGCCTCCGCGGCAACCTCGTTGGGCTCACGGACATCGACGAGCAGATAACGGCCTTCCGCAACACCCTTGGAGACCTCGTCCGGGGTCAGGTCCTGTACTTGATGTGCCACATCATCCTCCAACGTCGCGAGCAGCTTGCCGGGGCGATCCCGGCGGGCGGCAACCTCGCCTCTCGGGCACCGAAAATCAAGCGCTACAAAGGCTTGAGCTGCCTTGCGCAAGTTAAAGCTAAATCGCAGGGCGTTGAAGCGCGGCTTTCAGGGTGCCCGAAGATCCTGCTTTACCTCTCACCACTCATTCTGTGTCATTCCCCTCGAAAGGCGCGAAAGCAGGGAATCCAGTACGCCGCGACCTCTCCGTATCTCTCGCCGTCTCTGGAATACTGGATCGCCCGGTCCCGGCAAGCCGGGCGATGACAGCGGTGGACACGGACGGAGCGCCATCTCGGCGCTAGATCGTCACCTGCGTTCCGACCTCGACCACCCGACCGCTCGGGATCTGGAAATAGTCGGTGGCATCGTTCGCCGAGCGGCTCAGCGAGATGAACAGGCGGTCCTGCCAGCGCGGCATGCCGGAATGAGCGGCGGGCTTCAGCGCCCTGCGCGACAGGAAGAACGAGGTCGACATGATATCGAACTGCCAGCCGAGCTTGCGGGCAATCGCCAGCGCCTTCGGCACGTTGGGCGATTCCATGAAGCCGAACTTCAGCGTCACCTTGGAGAAGGTCGGGCTGATCTGCTCCAGCTTGACGCGCTCGGACGGATCGATGCGCGGGGTCTGCGCGGTCTCGATGGTAAGAATGACATTCTTCTCATGCAGCACTTTGTAGTGCTTCAGACTATGCATGAGCGCGGTCGGGGCGCTTAGCGGATCGGACGTGAGGAACACGGCCGTTCCGGGCACCCGCTGCGGCGGCCGCTTCTCCAGCATCGCCACGAGGTCGGCGAGCGGGAACTCGAGCTTGCGCGACTTCTCGAACAGCAGCCGGCTGCCGCGCCGCCACGTGTACATCAGGAGGATCATGAGAGCGCCGAGCGCCAGCGGCACCCAGCCTCCCTCGAACACCTTGAGCAGGTTCGCCGCCAGGAAGGTCAAGTCGAGGCACAGGAACGGTGCGATGAGCGCGGCGGCGGCAAGCGGCGACCACCTCCAGGCCTTCCAGATCACGACAAAGCCCATCAATCCGGTGACCACCATCGTACCGGTGACGGCGATGCCGTAGGCCGACGCCAGCGCGCTGGACGAACGGAACAAGAGCACCATCAGGATCACGGCGACCAGCAGCAGTTGGTTGATGCGCGGGATGAAGATCTGCCCGGAATGGGCCTCAGATGTATGGCGAATTTCAAATCGCGGCAGCAGCCCGAGCTGGATCGCCTGGCGCGTCAGAGAGTAGGCGCCGGTGATGACGGCCTGGCTCGCGATCACGGTCGCCATTGTGGCAAGCACGACCATGCTGCCGCGGAGCCACCCTTGCGGAAACAACTGGAAGAACGGGCTCACGATCGCGCCGGGATCATCCAGCACGAGAGCGCCCTGCCCCAAATAATTCAGCGCCAGCGACGGCAGCACGATGAACAGCCAGGCGGTCTGGATCGGCCGCTTGCCGAAATGGCCGAGATCAGCATAGAGCGCCTCGGCGCCGGTGACCGCCAGGAACACCGCGCCCAACGTGACGAAGCCGATGATGCCGTGGTGGAGCATGAAGGACACCGCGTAGAGCGGGTTCAGCGCGAACAGCACCTGCGGCTGCCGGAGGATTGGACCAATCGCCGCCACGGCGATGACCGCAAACCAAACGCACATCACCGGACCGAAGAATGCCGCGACGCGCGCCGTGCCGCGCGATTGCACGGCGAACAGGCAAAGCAGGATCACCACGGTCAGCGGAACGATGTAAGGCTCGAACGTCAGCGTGACGTCCTTCATGCCTTCGATGGCCGACAGCACGGAGACCGCCGGTGTGATCACCGCGTCGCCGTAGAACAGCGCGCCGGAGATGATGCCGAGCAGGACGATGGTCGCCCCGCCGGTGCCGACCGCACGCTGGGCCAGCGCCATCAACGCGAGCGTGCCGCCCTCGCCGTTGTTGTCAGCGCGGAGCAGGATCACGACGTATTTCAGCGTCACCACGACGACGAGCGCCCACAGGATCAGCGAGACCACCCCCAGCACGGCCGCGATCGTCGGCGCGCCCTCCGCCCCGGATGCCGCCGTCACCGCCTCGCGGAACGCGTAGAGCGGGCTGGTGCCGATATCGCCATAGACGACGCCGATGCTGCCGAGCGTCAGGGCGCCGAAACCTGCCGTGGTGTGGGCTTCGCCATGCCCATTGGCCGCCACCGTTTCCGGGGCGGGAACTGCGACTTCACTGGTCATGGGAGAGACTGTTGGCCTCTAGAAATGCTTCACTGCACAATGGCGGAAGAGAGCGCGCGGCTTATAGTCCTGCGCTACCGGCATAGCCTAGCGCGATTTTGGGGCTTTGCCATGCAAAAATTGCATAAGTCCGCCAATTTCGCTCAGATAGTGACTTGGGTACCGACTTCAACCACCCGTCCAGTCGGAATCTGGAAGTAATCGGTGGCGTCGTTGGCGGACCGGCTGAGCGCGATGAACATGTGGTCCTGCCACAGCGGCATCCCCGATTGCGCCGAGGCCTTCAGCGACCGGCGCGACACGAAGAACGACGTCGACATGATGTCGAACTGCCAGCCCTGCTTACGCGCAATCGCCAACGCCTTGGGCACGTTCGGCTGTTCCATGAAGCCAAAGCGTAGTCGCACCTTGGAGAACTTGTCGCTGATCTTCTCCATCCGGAACCGCTCCGAAAGGTCGACCCGCGGGGTGTGCGCGGTCTCGATCGTCAGGATCACGTTGTGCTCGTGCAGCACCTTGTTGTGCTTGAGATTGTGCAGCAGCGCGGTCGGCACGAAGGCGGGATCGCTGGTGAGGAACACCGCGGTGCCCTTGACGATGTGTGGCGGCCGCTTCTCCAGGCTCCGGATCAGGTCGTCCAGCGGTACCTCGATGCGGCGGGTTTTCTGAAGCAGAATTCCCGTTCCCCGCCGCCACGTCCAAATCGTTGCGGCCATGCAGGCGCCGAACAACAGCGGCACCCAGGCGCCTTCCAGCAGCTTGAGCAGATTGGCGCCAAAGAAGGTCATGTCGACCACGACGAAGGGGAGGATCACCGCTGCCGCAGTTGCGGCGCGCCAGTTCCAGAGCTTCCAGATCACGACGAAGCCCATGATGCCGTCGGCCACCATGGTGGTGGAGACCGCGATGCCGTAGGCCGAGGCGAGCCCGCCCGGGGTGCGGAACAACAGCACCAGCAGCATCACACCGATCAGCAGCAACCGGTTCACGCGCGGCAGATAGATCTGTCCCGCGTGAGACTCGGAGGTGTAGCGGACCGCAAAGCGCGGCAAGAGGCCTAGCTGTACCGCCTGATAGACCAGCGAATAGGCGCCGGTGATCACGGCCTGGCTCGCGATCACGGTCGCCGCGGTCGCAAGTCCGACCAGCGGCAGCACCAGATGCTCGGGCACCATGCGATAGAAGGAATGTTCGATCGCGCTGGGATCCGACAGCACCAGTGCGCCCTGTCCGAAATAGTTGATCAGGAGCGCGGGCAGCACGAAGAATAGCCAGGCCCACTGGATCGGCTTGCGGCCGAAATGGCCGAGATCGGCGTAGAGCGCCTCGCCACCGGTGACCGCGAGAAATACCGCGCCGAGGGTCACAAGCCCGATCGTGCCGTGCGTCAGCAGGAATTGCAGCGCGTAATAGGGATTGATCGCCGCCAGCACCGACGGATCGTCGGCGATGTGAACGATGCCCATCACCGCGAGGCAGGTGAACCATACCACCATCACCGGCCCGAAGGCGGAAGCGACCAGCGCGGTGCCCTTGCTCTGGACTGCAAACAGCACCACGAGGATGAAGACGGTGAGCGGCACGACGTAGTGCTCGAACGCAGGCGTCGCGAGCTTCAGACCATCGACCGCCGACAACACCGAGATCGCCGGCGTGATCATGGAATCGCCGATGAACATGGAGGCGCCGACGACGCCGAGCGCGAGCAGGAACCAGCTTCGCCGCCCGAGCGCGCGCTGGCCGAGCGCCATCAGCGAAAGCGTGCCGCCCTCGCCGTTGTTGTCGGCGCGCAGCAACAGCAGGACATATTTGGCGGTAACGACAATCAGGAGCGCCCACAGGATCAGCGAGAGCACGCCGAGCACGATGACCCGCGAGACCGGCTCGCCATGGGCCGCCCCCCTGACCGCCTCGTGAAATGCGTAGAGCGGTGAGGTGCCGATATCGCCGAAGACAACGCCGATACTTCCGAGCGTCAGGGCCCAAAAGCCTGACGTGGCCGTCGCCTCCTGGCCGTCGGTCGTGGTGATGCTCGCCGTCATGAGGGTGGAAAACGCTTTTTCCCTGGAATTGATCCGGCGCCTTTTGACGCTTCCTGCGCGCCTGTCAATCGCCCCAGCATAGCAGGCGCCCGTGCGGATGCTGTGACGGAGCAGCCACGTTCATCGCCGCGCGACCACATGCCTCAGGTAAAATCGTAGCGCAAGGGATTTAGGGCTTCAGATTCGGGGGCAGTGGCGGATCTTCGCGCATCAGTGTGATGGTCACGCGGCGATTGGCGGCCAGGGACGGATCGTCAGGAAACAGCGGCTGGGTGTCTGCCTTGCCGGAGACGGCGAAGATGTGCGAGGGCGGCAGCCCTTCACGCTCGAGGATCTGGCGCACCGCATTGGCACGATCAGCCGAGAGGTCGAAGGCGCCGTAGTCGCTGCGGCTCGGCACGAAGCCCGCAGCGGTGTGGCCGACGATGGAAACGCGCAGCGGCGTCGCCTTGAGCGGCACCGCCAGCTTCTCGATCAGGCGGCGGGTGCGGTCATAGGGCACCTTGGAGCCGTCCGCAAACATCGAGCGGCCGTCCTGGTCGACGATCTCGAGATTGAGGCCCTGCTTGGTCTCCTCGAACATGATGTGCTTGGACATCTCGGTGAGCTCGGGCAGGTCCTGAAGCGCCTGGCGGAGCGAGGCCGCGGCAAGCGCGAAGTCACGATCGACCTTGATCTTCGCGCCCGAAGTGCGGTCGCGATCCTGCTGATCCGGGGTCGGCGTGTTGGACGCGTCCTCGGGCTGGATGTGGTCGACGTTCTTCAGCTTGGGGCGCGTGGGCAGGCCGTCGGATTCGATGATGCCGGCATAGCGCGCCTCGCTCTGGATGCCGAAGGCGTCGCGCATGGAGCCTGCGACGATCTTGAGCTTGTTGGCGTCCTGGGTGGAGAACGCGACGAGCATCACGAAGAAGCTCATCATCAGGCCCATCAGGTCGGCGAAAGTCACGAACCAGCCGTGACCGCCTCCATGTGCATCGCCGCGCTTCTTCTTGGCCATGTCCTAAACCCGGCGTGGCTGATCAGGCCGGCACCGGCTCGCCCTCGGCGTGGCGATGCTTCTCCGGCAGGTAAGCCAGCAGCATTTCGCGCACCAGGGTCGGGCTCTTGGAGTCGCGGATCATCAGGATGCCATCGATGATCAGCGTGCGGTTGGTTTCCTCGTCGAGCAGCTTGCCGTGCAGCTTGTCGGCGATCGGCAGACAGAACAGGTTCGCCACCAGCGCGCCGTAGAGCGTCGCAAGCAGCGCGGTCGCCATGAACGGGCCGAGCTTGGAGGGGTCGGTCATGTTGGCGAACATCTGCACCATGCCGATCAGGGTGCCGATCATGCCGAAGGCCGGGGCGCAGTCGCCGATGGCGCGGTAGATCTTGCTGCCCTCGTCGAGATGCATGAGGAAGTTGTCGCGATCGCGCTCGAGATTGTCGCGGATGAAGTCGAGGTCGTAGCCGTCGGCGACGTAGCGGATGCCCTTGGCGAGGAACGGCTCGTCGGTCTCGACCTTTTCCAGGCCCACCGGGCCCTGCTTGCGAGCGATCTCGGCGATGCGGGCCAGCTCGTCGACGAGATCGTGGGCCGACAGCCGGCTCATGGTGAAGGCGAACTTGGCGCCGAGCGGCAGGCCATGCATCAGCGCACTGAGCGGAAAGCGGATCATGGTCGCGGAGACCGAGCCGCCGAAGATGATGATCATCGCATGTTCGGAGATGAACATGTGGAGATCGCCACCCATGATCATCATCACCGAGATGACGATGAGGCCGGCCACGAGCCCAACGCCCGTCATGATATCCATGGGAGACTCCAACCCGCACGCCACACACCGGCCGTCCTGGCCGGCGGCGCGGCCCAACCCCGAACCGCGTGGCAGGAACCCTAAAGAGCTGCCATTAAAGACGCGTAAAGGTTAAGTGTGGCCTGCCTCGATCCGGCTACATCGCGGGGCTCATCGCGCGGGCGAATTGCCGCGCCACGATAGCGATCTCAACACTCTGCTAACCATAATCGGCCGGTTGAGCCGACAGGCTGGTCAGTTCCAGGCTGAGCGCAGTCCCGTCTTCGCGTGTTCACAGGAGATCTAGTCTACCTGCCCCTCGACAATGACGAGGTTTGTGACCGCGCTTCCTTGTCGAAGTCCAATGATCTTCTGATACGCTGGCGATCTGTACCAGCCCTCAGCAGCCTCTCGCGACGGGAATTCGATAATCACCAGACGCGGGTGCGGCCATTCCCCTTCCACCAGTTGGAGATTGCCGCCCCGCACGACGAATTTACCTCCGAAAGCCTTTAGCGTTTCTGCAACGGCCCGTCGATATTCGGCGAACATGGCCTCGTCTTTGAGAGTCTCGGTCGCGATAACGAACGCTTTCATGATCGCCTCTTCGCCCGATACCCCAAATTTCGATCCACACTGCTAATGGATCTCCGCCGACCGCTGCAACGCGGCCTTCAGCTTCTCCAGCGAGAAGTCAGGGCTGCGCGCGATCTCGAGGATCGGGGTCTCGCGGCGGCCACAGAGCTCGGCGGCCTCGGGGAGTTTTGCGGCGACGTCGAGCGGGATCACGATTGCGCCGTGTCTGTCGGCGTGGATCAGGTCATCCGACTTCACGGTCATGCCGGCGACCCTCACCTCGCCGCCGAAGCTTTCGGCATGCACCCAAGCATGCGACGGGCCGATCGAGCCGGCGAGCGCCTGGAAGCTAGGTGCCCATTGCGGGATGTCGCGGATCGAGCCGTCGGTGACGACACCGAGGCAGCCGAGCGCCTTGTGCACGTTGCTCTGCACCTCGCCCCAGAACGCCCCGTAGCCGACGTCGGGGCCGTCGATGTCCTGGATCACGGAGATGCGCGGCCCGTGGCCGGTGCCGACATATTCGTAGTATTCGATGCGGCGCTTGGCCTGCTCTTCTGCAGGAAGCGAGGATTTCAGCACCGAGCGGATCGCGACCGTGCGCGCGTAGCCGACCATCGGCGGCAGATCGGGAAATGGGCAGACCAGCGGCTTGGTGGTGAAGCCGATGAGCCGCCGCTCGGGCGCCACGATCTCCATGGCGTTGCAGATCGTCGGCGTGTCGTAGCGGCCAAGCGCTGCGAGGACGGATGCAGGCAGCGGCCCGGTTGCGGATGTCGTCACGGCGTTCTCTCCCCTTTTGGCCGCGGCTGTTCGCAAGCGCCGCAGACCCAAGGCGATATAGCCGAGATCGGACGTTAACCCAACGGGCGCGCCTTCATGGCAGATATCCGTGCCTGCGGCTCAGAGCATGATCCGGACCCGAAGGGCCGCGTTAGCGCAAAGTGTGAAGCGGTGTTCCCTCGCGACAAACGCGGAACGCGTTTGCGCGGAGATATGCTCAAACAACAACCTAAAGCGTGATCAGATCGCGCTTCAGTGCAGACGCCCGGGCCGGTCGTCGTGCGGGGGGTCCGGCAGGTTCGGCGACAGAGCCGGCGCAGGTCCGGGCGGCGTGACGCCGACCGGCGCCGGTGACGCAGCGGCGAATGCGCGCGCCTGCCTCTGATAGGACCTCCAGCCCAACGGCAGGGCGAGGAGATAAAGCACCGAGCCGGCCAGCAGGATGTACCAGGGATAGCTGATCAGGAGCGCGATGAAGAAGACCACGCCGACGAACACCGGCAGCACCAACTCCGGCGGCACGCGCATGCGCACCGTCTTGCCGGAGAACACCGGCAACCGCGACACCATCAGGAAGGCGATCAACAGCGTGTAGCCGGCCGTCACTGGCGCGGGCCAGCGCCCGAGATCCAGGAACGCCGCGTAGATCGGCAGCAGCACCGTGATCGCACCGGCGGGCGCCGGGATGCCCGTAAAATAGTTCGACGCAAACGGCGGCTTGTTGGGATCGTCCATGGTGGCGTTGAAGCGCGCGAGCCGCAAGCCACCGGAAATCGCGAACACCATGGCCGCGATCCAGCCCGCATTGCGCAGCTCATGCAGCTGCCAGAAATACAGCATCAGGCCGGGCGCCACGCCGAAATTGACGAAGTCGGCGAGGCTGTCGAGCTCGGCGCCGAATTTCGACTGGCCCTTGATCAGCCGCGCAATGCGGCCGTCGATGCCGTCGAGCGCCGCAGCGAACACGATCGCATAGACGGCAAGGGTCATCCGCCCTTCGATCGAGAGCCGGATCGAGGTCAATCCGGCGCAGATCGCCAGGAGCGTGATGACGTTAGGCACCAGCATCCGCACCGGGATCGGGCGGAAGCGCCGGCGGCGCACGTCAGGGTTCTTGAAGTCGTAGGGCGTCATGGCTTTGACCTCGCTTCCCCGGGATATAGCAAGCCGCCCCGCCCCCCGCCAATGCGCTCGCGGGACCTTTCGCCGATGTAATAGTTAATCCTGCTACGCAATGAGCACTCTCGCCCTCATCCTGAGGAGCCCGCCAAAGGCGGGCGTCTCGAAGGATGACCACGGGTTGAATCCGGGCCTTCATGGTTCGAGACGCGCTTCGCGCTCCTCACCATGAGGGTCTAGCCACGCAGCAAGTTTAACTGGCGCGGTAGGACCGGCCGGTGTCGTCAGCGACGATATCGGCCAAAACCGTCTCGCCAGCGATCGCGGTCTGACCTTCGGAGACCAGCGCCCTTGTGCCGAGCGGCAGATAGACGTCGAGCCGCGAGCCGAAGCGGATCAGGCCGAACCGCTCGCCGGCGCCGATCGACTGGCCCTCCTTGACGAAGCAGACGATGCGCTTGGCGATGAGGCCCGCGATCTGGACGACGCCGATCCGCCCCTGCGCCGAGGAGATCACCAGCGAGTTGCGCTCATTGTCCTCGCTCGCCTTGTCGAGCTCGGCATTGATGAACAGACCGGGCCGGTAGGCGATGCGGTCGATCCGGCCCGCTATCGGGGCGCGATTCACGTGGCAGTTGAATACGCTCATGAAGATCGAGACCCGCGGCAGCGGCCGATCGCCGAGCCCGAGCTCGGCCGGCGGCAGCGCCATCGTGATCATCGAGACCCGCCCGTCGGCCGGCGAGACCACGAGCCCCTCGCGCACCGGCGTCACCCTGACAGGATCGCGGAAGAACAGCGCGCACCACACCGTGAGCAGCGTGCCGATCCACCCCAGGGGCGACCAGAGCCAGAACAGGAAGAGGCTCGCCAGCGCGAAGATGCCGATGAAGGGATAGCCCTCCTTGTGGATCGGCGGGATCTGCCGTTGGATCGAATCGAGAATGGACATCGCTATCTGCCGCCTGGGGTTGATGGCGCGCGGTCACCTCGCGCGCGGGAGAGGTTTAGGCCAGAGTTGGGACCGTAGACAAGGTCACTCGGCGGCCGCCGGCGTCGTGAGGACGTCATCGACCGGCGGCGGCTCGCGGTTCGGCGCCTCGCTGGACTCGGCGATCTTGGCGAGCTTTTCGCGCGCGGCCTCCGCCTCGCGCTGCCTGTTCCACATGCCGGCATAGAGCCCGCCGAACGCCAGCAGGCTGGCATGCGTCCCCCGCTCCGCGATGCGGCCCTGGTCGAGCACGATGATCTCGTCGGCGCCGACGATGGTCGAAAGCCGGTGCGCGATCACTAGCGAGGTGCGATTCTTCGAGACGCGGTCGAGCGCGCCCTGGATCTCGTGCTCGGTGTGGCTGTCGAGCGCCGAGGTCGCCTCGTCCAGCACCAGGATCGGCGGCGCCTTCAGCACGGTGCGCGCGATCGCCACGCGCTGTTTCTCGCCGCCGGAAAGCTTCAGGCCGCGCTCGCCGACCTGGGTCTCATAGCCCTTCGGCGCCATGCGGATGAAATTGTCGATCTGCGCCAGGCGTGCCGCCTGCTCGACGTCCGCATCGCTCGCGTCCCAGCGGCCGTAGCGGATGTTGTAGCGGATGGTGTCGTTGAACAGCACGGTGTCCTGCGGCACCATGCCGATGGAGGCGCGCAGCGAGCCCTGCGTGACGTCGCGGATGTCCTGCCCGTCGATCAGGATCCTACCGCCGGAGACGTCGTAGAGGCGAAACAGCAGCCGAGAGATCGTCGATTTGCCGGCCCCAGATGGCCCGACGATGGCGACGGTCTTGCCGGCCGGCACCTCGAAGCTGATGCCTTTGAGGATCGGCCGCGCCGTCTCATAGGCAAAGCGCACGTCCTCGAAGCGCACCGAGCCTGCGGACACCACCAGTGGCTTGGCGTCCGGAGCGTCCTTGATCTCGGCCTCGCGCGACAGCACGTTGAACATCTTTTCAATGTCGATGATCGCCTGCTTGATTTCGCGATAGACCATGCCCATGAAGTTCAGGGGCTGGTAGAGCTGGATCATCATGGCGTTGACCAGCACGAAATCGCCGACCGTGTTGCGCCCGCTTCGTACGCCGATCGCGCACATCAGCATGGTCGCGGTGAGCCCGAGCGTGAAGATCACGGCCTGGCCGGTGTTGAGCACCGCGAGCGAGGTATAGGTCTTGACGCTCGCCTCCTCGTAGCGCTCGACCGAACGGTCGTAGCGCTGCGCCTCGCGCGCCTCGGCGCCGAAATATTTCACGGTCTCGTAGTTGAGCAGTGAGTCGATCGCCTTGGTGTTCGCCTCGGTGTCGGAATCGTTCATCTTGCGGCGGATGCCGATCCGCCACTCGGTGGCGATGTAGGTGTAGTACATGTAGATCACGACGGTGATCAGGGTCGCGACCACGTAGCGCCAGTCGAACTGCCAGAACAGCACGGCCATCAGCAGCGACACCTCGACAATCGTCGGGATGAGCTGGAGGATCACCATGCGCACGATGACCTCGATGCCCTCGCGGCCGCGCTCCAGCACGCGCGTCAGCCCACCGGTCTTGCGCTCGAGGTGAAAGCGCAGCGACAATTCGTGCATGTGGATGAAGGTGATGGTGGCGAGCTTGCGCACCGCGTGCATGGCGACGCGGGCGAAGATGCCGTCGCGCCACTGCGTCAGCACCGCCATCAGGATACGGGTTGCGCCGTAGCTCGCGGTGAGGACCAGCGGCGAAGCGATCACCCAGAGATGCCAGTTGGAGGCTTCCACGGGCGCCGTGTTCGCGCCGGTCAGCGCGTCGGTCGCCCACTTGAAGGTGAACGGTACCGATAGCGTGATGAGCTTGGCGATGAGCAGCAGCACCATCGACCAGACCACGCGCATCTTCAGGTCGAAGCGGTCGCTCGGCCAGATATAGGGCCACAGATGCGCCAGCGTTCCGGCTAGGGTCGCCCGCTCCGCGGAGTTGCGGGCGGCATCAGGGACATCGCCGCCTGCGGGGGACGAATGAGGGTGAGCCATAGACAGCCTTGGAAGACCCGCCGGATGCGAGCCCGTTTGCGATTAACCGGTTTCGCCTGTCATATAGAGGCTTCGAGCCGGCTGCGCACCCCGCCGGACGGCTATTCTCGATTGTTTGTCGTGATTTACCGGTAGATTTCCGGGAGTTGCGAATCACCGATTGGACTTGACGCCCCTACGCTGCAATGCATCATGGGTTCAATGAGCACTATCAAAACCGTCTGTGTCTATTGCGGCTCCGGCCCAGGAACCAATCCCCGTTTCATCGAAGGCGCCAAGGCGCTCGGCAAGGCGCTCGCCGAGAACAACGTCCGCCTCGTCTATGGCGGCGGCTCGGTCGGCATGATGGGCGCAGTCGCGACCTCCGTGCTCGACCACGGCGGCACCGTCACCGGCATCATCCCTGACTTCCTGCGGATGCGCGAGAACGCGCTGACCCGCGTGCAGGAGATGGTCGTCACGCCCGACATGCACGAGCGCAAGCGGCTGATGTTCGAGCGCTCCGATGCCTTCGTGGCGATGCCGGGAGGCGTCGGCACACTCGAAGAGCTGGTCGAGCAACTCACCTGGAAGCAGCTCGGCCGTCACGCCAAGCCTGTGCTGCTCGCCAATATCGACAATTTCTGGGAGCCGCTGTTCTCGCTCTTGTCGCACATGCGCCAGACGGAATTCATCCGCGCCGGTCTCAACATCGACATCCTCAAGGCTGATCGCGTCGAGGATATCATGCCGATGCTGAAGACCGCCGCGGCGCAAGTCGCCGAGGCGGAGAAGAACCTCGCGCCCGAGGTTGCTCGGAAGCTCTAGCCTCTATTCATTCGCTCGGAAACGTCACCGCCTCGATGCGGTTGCCGTCAGGATCGGCAACGAAGGCCGCGTAGTAGCGCACGCGGTCGTGCGCGCGGAGGCCCGGCGCGCCGTCGGAGGCACCGCCCGCCGCAAGAGCTGCGGCATGAAAGGCGTCGACATCAGTAGTCGTCTTCGCCCGCAGGCAGATGTGGACGCCGCTCCCCGGTGCTACGGGCGACATGCCGGCGCGATAGTTGATCCAGAATTCCGGATAGGCCTTGCCGAAGCCGACGGTCCCCGGCCGCGTCACCAGGCGCGTGAGCCCGAGTGTGCCAAGCGTGGCCTCGTAGAATTTTGCGGAGCGACCGAGATCGCTGACGCCGACGGAGATGTGGTCGATCATGTCTGCGTTCCCCCTCATCTCCGCTGTCATCGCCCGGCTTGGCCGGGCGATCCAGTATTCCGCGACGCCCGAGAGCTACTGACCCCGCTTTCGCGGGGTATGACAACCGTTGCGGATCTACGCCGGCGCGCCCGACTTCACGAGCTTGTAGATCACCGAATCCATCAGCGCCTGGAACGAGGCATCGATGATGTTGGGCGATACGCCGACCGTGGTCCAGCTGTCACCGTTCTCGTCCTCGCTCTCGATCAGAACGCGCGTGACCGCGCCGGTACCGCCATTGAGGATACGCACGCGGTAGTCGATCAGCTTCAGGCCCTCGATGTACTTCTGGTACTTGCCGAGGTCCTTGCGCAAGGCGACGTCGAGTGCGTTGACGGGGCCGTTGCCTTCCGCCGCCGAGATCAGGTGCTCGCCGGCGACGTCGACCTTCACCACGGCGAGCGCAACGGTGACGCGCTCGCCGAGCGCGTTGTAGCGTTGCTCGACATTGACGTCGAACTGCTCGACCTCGAAATAATGCGGCACCTTGCCGAGCGTGCGCCGCGCCAGCAGCTCGAACGACGCGTTGGCGGATTCATAAGCGTAGCCTTGCGCCTCGCGCTCCTTCAGCTCCTCGACCAGCCGCGTCAGTTTCGGGTCGCTTTTCTCATAAGCGATGCCGGCGCGGTCGAGCTCGGCGATGACGTTGGAGCGGCCCGCCTGATCGGACACCAGCACCTTGCGATGGTTGCCGACGGCTTCCGGCGCCACATGCTCATAAGTCTGCGGATCCTTCAGCACGGCGGAGGCGTGGATGCCGGTCTTGGTGACGAAGGCGCTCTCGCCGACGTAAGCCGCGTGCCGGTTCGGCGCGCGGTTGAGCATGTCGTCGAGCGTGCGCGAGACCTTGACGAGGCTCGCAAGCTTCTCACCCGTCACGCTGATCTCGAAGACGTCGGAGAATTCTTCTTTCAGCTTCAGCGTCGGGATCAGCGAACAGAGGTTGGCGTTGCCGCAGCGCTCGCCAAGCCCGTTGAGCGTACCCTGGATCTGCCGCGCGCCGGCACGTACCGCCGCGAGCGAGTTCGCCACCGCCTGCTCGGTGTCGTTATGGGCGTGGATGCCGACGTGATCACCTGGGATGTGCTTGATGACCTCCGTGACGATCGTCTCGACCTCATGCGGCATGGTACCGCCATTGGTGTCGCACAAGACCACCCAGCGCGCGCCGGCCTCATAGGCTGCCTTCGCGCAGGCGAGCGCGAAGTCCGCGTCCTCCTTGTAACCGTCGAAGAAATGCTCGCAATCGAGCATCACCTCGCGGCCGGCCTTCTTCGCGGCGCTGACGCTGTCGCGGATCGAGGCGAGGTTTTCCTCCTTCGTGGTCTCGAGCGCGACGCGCACCTGGTAGGCGGAGGATTTTGCGACGAAGCAGATCGCATCGGCCTTCGCCTCCAGCAGCGCTGCAACGCCGGGATCGTTGGAGACCGACCGCCCCGCCCGCCGCGTCATACCGAACGCGGTGAAGCGAGCGTGCGAGAACTTCGGCTTCTCGGCGAAGAATTCCGTATCTTGCGGATTGGCGCCGGGATAGCCGCCCTCGACATAGTCGATGCCGAGCTCGTCCAGCATCTGCGCGATGACCTGCTTGTCGGCCAGCGTGAAGTCGACGCCATTGGTTTGCGCGCCATCGCGCAGCGTGGTGTCGAACAGATACAGGCGCTCCTTGCTCATTGGGTCGCTCCGAGCGTCTTCTTCATGGTGGTGTTGGCGAGCCATTCGTCGTTGATGGTGATGCTGTTGCGCTGCTGGGCGGTGTAGCCGTGCTTGGCGAAGAAGCCCTGCGCGGTGTCGCTGGCATCGACCGTCAGGCTCGTGGCGCCACGGCCGCCGGCAAGCTTCTCCAGCGCATCAACCAGCAGGGTCGCGATGCCCTGCCCGCTGACAGCCGGATGCACATAGAGCATGCGGATGTGATCGCTACCGCGCAGGGAGGCAAAACCGACGGGCGAGCCGTCCAGCGTTGCGACCAGCGTCAGATCGGAGGCAAGCTGGCGGCCGAACTCGTCGTCCTCCGCCGCCGCCATCCAGGCTTCCTGCTGCGCCTCGCTGTAGTCGTCGCCGGTCAGCTCCTCGATGGCAGATGCGAAGATCGCGGCAAGGACCGGGACGTCGGCGGGCAGGAATGGCCGCAGCGCGGGCTTGGGGAGAGCTCGGGCCATCACGCGAGCTCCCAGGTCGTTACCGGCTTGCCGTCGGCATCCTTGCCGTCCTTGAGCACGACGCCCTTGGCAGCGAGCTCGTCACGGATGCGGTCGGATTCCTTGAAGTCTTTCCGCGCACGCGCTGCCGTGCGCTCCGAGATCAAGCGGTCGATCTCGCTCGCATCGACGCCACTTGCCTGCCGCTTCCGTCCCTCCCACTGCGCCGCGCTTTCGGAGAGGAAGCCGAGCAACCGCAGTGACGCCGCCAAGCCGGCGGCATCGGACGTGTTGCGCAGACCATGCAGCGCCGCGATCGTCTGGGGCGTATTGAGGTCGTCCAGCAACGGCTCGATCACCGCCGCAGCCGGCTTGCCTGGTGGAACGTCCGCTGCGACACGATACCAGTCGTCGAGCGTCTTGCCGCTCTCCTCCAGCGACTTCAAGGTCCAGTCGATCGGCGAACGATAATGCGTCTTCAGCATGTTCAGACGCAGCACCTCACCCGGCCAATCTGCGAGCAGGTCGCGGATGGTGATGAAATTGCCGAGGCTCTTCGACATCTTCTCGCTCTCGACCTGGAGGAAGCCGTTGTGCATCCAGTAGTTCGCCATGCGCGACTGATGGAAGGCGCAGCAGGTCTGCGCGACCTCGTTCTCGTGATGCGGAAACACGAGATCGATGCCGCCGCCGTGAATGTCGAAATGCGTTCCGAGGTGCTTCCAGGCCATGGCCGAGCACTCGATGTGCCAGCCCGGACGCCCCTCTGCCTTGATGCCGGCCGGCGATGGCCAAGACGGCTCGCCGGGCTTGGACGGCTTCCACAGCACGAAATCGGTATTGCCTCTCTTGTAGGGCGCGACATCGACACGGGCACCGGCGACCATCTCGTCCAGCGAGCGATTGGACAGCGCACCATAGCGAGGCAGCTCGGAATTGGCCGCGTTCATCGCCTGCGGCGAGAACAGCACGTGGTCCTCGGCAACATAGGCAAAGCCGCCGGCGACGAGCTTCTCGATGATCTCGCGCATCTCGCCGACATGCTCGGTCGCGCGCGGCTCGACACTCGGGCGTAGTGCGCCGAGCGCATCGACGTCGGCGTGAAACTGCCGGCCCGTCTCCTCGGTGACCTTTCGGATCGCCTCGTTGAGCGGAAGCCCCGGAAAATCCCGCGCGGCGCGATCGTTGATCTTGTCGTCGACGTCGGTGATGTTGCGGACATATTTGACGTGCGCCTCGCCATAGAGATGACGGAGCAACCGAAACAGCACGTCGAACACGATCACCGGCCGCGCATTGCCGATATGGGCGAAGTCATAGACGGTCGGTCCGCAGACATACATGCGGACGTCCCGAGGGTTCAGCGGCACGAATGTGCGCTTTTCCTTCGTCAGCGTATCGTAAAGGCGCAATTCCATAGGGATACCCAAAGGCTGTTGGCCGGGCGTCCAGTGCTCTCAATGTGTTTTGAGAAAAGACGGCTCCAGCCAGCGAATCGCTAGCTCGTAATCTCGCGGCAAATGATGCAAATGGCGAGGAGACCGTTCATGCGGAACATATGGGCCACAAGCGGGCCTGCCGTCAAGTGAGCCGCGAAAAAGCCGCTTTCCCTGCCCAAAGCGGCCGCGTCCCGCCATCAGGGTTAATCATCCTTAACCTTTTGAGTTTATTCATGTGGTGGCGGTTCCTTCCAAGCCACGGTGCATTTCATGCGATCCTTTTCGGCACTCCTTTGCTGTGCCTTCATCGTTGCCGCCTCGAGCGCCTCGGCGGAGACCCGCGTCTTCATCATCGCCAATCAGGCGGACGGCTACGGCGTCGACCAGTGCCTGGCCAAGGGCGACCAATGCGGTGCGCACGTCGCGCGCTCCTATTGTCAGTCCCGCGACTTTGCCCAGGCCTCGTCCTATCGCCGGGTCGATCCCGACGAAATTACCGGCTCCGTCCCCAAATCCGGCGCAAACTGCTCCCATGGCCATTGCGACGAATATGTCGCAATCACCTGCCAGCGCTGAATTCGCTCGGAACTGGCTGACTTTAGGCCCGATCTTCGCGCCCGAAACGACGTGACGATGCCCCGAGAAGCGGGTATTGGAGGGCCGCATCGGCCCCCATGTTTGGGGCCGTGACATCGCTAGAATGGCGGATATGCCGGAATTTCTCTCTCTCTTTCGCTCCCGTTCGATCCTTGCCGGCGCCGCGCTGATCAGCGCGCTCGCCTTCGGCACTGACGCCCTCGCACAAGCAGGCCCCCCTGGGCCGCCGCCAGCGCAAGCCGCGCCTGGGGCGAACCCGATCTGCTCGCGGCTGGAAGGCCAGCTTGTCGCGCTCGACCGCGGCGGAAGCGGCGATCCCGCCAAGGACGATCAGATCCGCCGTTACCAGGATTCGGCAACCCGCCAGCAGGCCGAGCTCGACCGCGTCACCGCGCAAGCCAAGCGCATGGGCTGCGACAGTTCCGGCTTCTTCTCGCTGTTCAACAACCAGTCGGCGCAATGCGGTCCGGTCAACACCCAGATCCAGCAGATGCGGGCCAACCTCGACCAGATCACCTCCAACCTCGAGCGGCTGCGTGCAGGTGGTCCAGGCAGCTACAGCCCCGACCGCGACAACCAGCGCCGCTCGGTGCTGGTCTCGCTCGCGCAGAACAATTGCGGCCCGCAATATGCCAACGCTGCGCAGTCGCAAGGCCCCGGCAATTTCCTCAGCAACCTGTTCGGCGGCGGCAACAATCCCAATAATCCTCCGCCCGGCGCGCCGCCCGCGGATCTCGGCCCGCAATCCGGCACGTATCGGACGGTGTGCGTCCGCACCTGCGACGGCGCCTACTTCCCGGTTTCGTTTGCCACCGTGCCCGCGCGTTTCCCCGATGACGAGAAGACCTGCAAGGCACTGTGCCCGGCGGCCGACGCGGCGCTCTACGCCTATCGCAATCCCGGCGAGGACATGAACGCGGCGGTCTCGGTCAACGGCCAGCCCTACACCGCACTTCCGAACGCCTTCAAATTCCGCAGCGAGTTCAACCCATCCTGCTCGTGCAAGGCCGCGGGCCAGAGCTGGGCGGATGCGCTGAAATCGGCCGACGACAAGGCGGCGGTCCAGCAGCAGGGTGACATCATCGTTACCGAGGAAAGCGCCAAGAAGATGCAGCAGCGGCAGCTCACCAAGGGTGCGCCGACGAGCGGCAAGAAGGGCGCGACGCCACCGTCGGAGCCGACAGCGACTGCACCGGCCGCAACACCGCCTGCGGACACCACGACCACGACGAACGAGAACAAGCCGATCCGCTCGGTCGGACCGACCTTCCTGCCGCAGCAGCAGAAGTAAGGCTGCTTCGCAGCCTCCTATTCCGCCGTCATGCCCTCGCGAAGGCGGGGCATCCAGTACTCCGCGGCGCGAGCCGTTTCCGACGACATGCGCCCCGGAGTGCTGAATCATCCGCCTGCCGCCTACGCTAAAGCTTCGGCGCGCCTGGACCTCAGCCTCGGCGAAGCCTTGGCGTAGCCGGGTCGCGGATGATGACAGCGTCACGGCTGGCGAGGCCGCCTGGCTTACGACACCGGTCTCCAAACTCGCTAACTCTACCCCTCGAACGCGTCGATCGAGGCGCGGCTGCCGCGCGAGACCAGCGTTTCGTCCGGCGCAGGCAAGGGCTCGCCCTTGTCGCGGAATCGGTTGGTGATGGGATAGCGGCGGTCGCGACCAAAATTCTTGCGCGTCACCTTCACGCCCGGCGCGGCCTGACGGCGTTTGTATTCGGCGATGTTGAGGAGGTGGTCGATCCGCGTCACCACCGCACGGTCGAAGCCTGCGGCGATGATCTCCTCCAGCGGGTCCTCGCGCTCGACCAGGCGCTCGAGCACCGCGTCGAGCAGATCGTAGGCCGGCAGCGAATCCTGATCTAGCTGATTCTCGCGCAGTTCCGCCGTCGGCGGGCGTGTGATGATGTCGGGCGGAATGACCTCGCCGGAGGGGCCAAGCGCGCCATCCGGTTTCCACGCATTGCGCAGGGCCGCCAGCCGAAACACCTGCGTCTTGTAGATGTCCTTGATCGGGTTGAAGCCGCCGTTCATGTCGCCATAGAGCGTAGCGTAGCCGACCGACATCTCCGACTTGTTGCCGGTGGTCACCACCATCAGCCCGGTCTTGTTGGAAATCGCCATCAGCAGCATGCCGCGGGTGCGCGCCTGGAGATTTTCCTCGGTGATATCGGGCGGCAGATTTTTGAAGATGTCGGAGAGGATGGTCTCAAAACCGTTCACCGCCTCTGCGATCGGCAGCACCTCGTAGCGGATCCCGAGATGACCTGCGAGCTCGCCGGCATCCGCGATCGAGCTTGGCGCCGTGAAGCGGTACGGCAGCATCACGCCATGCACCTGATCGGCACCGAGCGCATCGACGGCGATCGCCGCGCACAAGGCTGAATCGATGCCGCCGGACATGCCGAGCAGCACGCCGGGAAAAGCGTTCTTGCCGACATAGTCGCGCAAGCCGAGCACGCAGGCCGCATAATCGGCCCGGTCACCTTCGGGCAGTTGCGCAATCGGACCAGTGCAGCGCCAATCGTCGCCGGCCTTGGTGAAGTGCAGCGTGGTGACGCTCTCCTCGAATGCCGGCAGTTGCGCGGCAAGCGAGAGGTCGCCGTTCAGCGCGAACGAAGCGCCGTCGAACACCAACTCGTCCCGCCCGCAGACCTGGTTGAGATAGACCAGCGGCAGGCCGCTTTCGGTCACGCGCGCGACCGCTACCGACAAGCGCACGTCGCCCTTGTCGCGGGCGTAAGGCGAGCCGTTCGGCACGAGGATGATTTCGGCGCCGGTCTCGGCCAGCGTCTCGACGACGTTCTCGTAGTCCTCGGATTCCTCCAGCCAGATGTCCTCGCAGATCGGCACGCCGATCCGCACGCCGCGCACGGTCATTGGGCCGGCTGCAGGCCCGCGCGCAAACAGCCGCTTCTCGTCGAACACACCGTAGTTCGGCAGGTTGGCCTTGAAACGCAGGCTGGCGATGCGGCCGCCATCGAGCAGCGCGCAGGCATTGTAGAGCTTGCCGTCCTCGACCCAGGGCGTGCCGACCAGCATGGCGGGACCGCCATCGGCGGTCTCGCGCGCGAGGCTTTCGATCGCGGCGCGGCAGGCGGACTGGAAGGCAGGTTTCAGCACGAGGTCTTCGGGCGGATAGCCGGCGATGAACAATTCCGGAAACAGCACGAGATCGGCGCCGGCGCTTGCGGCTTGCGCGCGTGCCGCGCGCGCCTTCGCGGCATTGCCGTCGATATCGCCCACCGTCGGATTGAGCTGGGCGAGCGTGACCGCGAATTCGTTGAGACGTTCGGTCATGATCGCCTGTTGTCCAATCCTGTGGCTAGACGAAACCCAATCGCTCGACGAGCGCAAAGATCCAGAAGGCGCCGGCCATCAGCAGCGCCACGCCGACGGCAGCCGAGCCCATGTCCTTGACCCGCCCGATCTGCTTGTCGTGGTCCATGGTGAGACGGTCGGCGAGCTTCTCGATCGCAGTGTTCAGCAGTTCGACCACGAGCACGAATGCGACAGCACACACCAGTTCGACCGCGCGCATCGCGGTCACGGCGATGAACCAGGCCAGCGGAAGCGACAGCAGGAGCGCAAAGATCTCCTCACGGACGGCCTGCTCCGAGCGAAACGCAAAGGCCAGACCGTTACGGGAGTTGATCGTGGCCTTCCAAATCCGCAGCAAGGTCTTAGAGCCCCGCTGCGAACGGCATCGGCTTGGCCTTGCCGACGCGTTCCTGCTTGAGGAGCTCCGCGACCAGGAAAGCCATGTCGATCGATTGCTCGGCGTTGAGGCGGGGATCGCAGACCGTATGGTAGCGGTCGTTGAGGTCCTCGTCCGTGATCGCGCGCGCGCCGCCGAGGCATTCAGTGACGTCCTTGCCGGTCATCTCCAGATGCACACCGCCGGCATGCGTTCCTTCCGCCGCGTGGATCGCGAAGAACGACTTCACCTCCGAGAGGATGCGGTCGAATGGCCGGGTCTTGTAGCCCGTGGTGGAGGTGATGGTATTGCCGTGCATGGGATCGCAGGACCAGACCACCACACGCCCCTCGCGCTGCACCGCGCGGATCATGTTCGGCAGATGCTCGCCGACCTTGTCGGAGCCGAAGCGGCCGATCAGGGTCAGCCGTCCGGGCTCGTTGTCGGGGTTGAGCACGTCGATCAGCTTGAGCAGCTCGTCGGCCTTCAGCGACGGGCCGCACTTCAGCCCGATCGGATTCTTGATGCCGCGGAAATATTCGACATGGCCATGGTCGAGCTGACGGGTGCGGTCGCCGATCCAGATCATGTGGCCTGACGTGGCGTACCAGTCGCCGGTGGTGGAATCGACGCGGGTCATCGCCTGCTCGTAGCCGAGCAGCAGCGCCTCGTGGCTGGTGTAGAAATCGGTCGCGCGCAGCTCGGGATGGCTCTCGAGATCGAGGCCGCAGGCGCGCATGAAGTTGAGCGCGTCCGAGATGCGGTCGGCCAGCTCCTTGTAGCGGCGGGACTGTGGAGAATCCTTCAGGAAGCCGAGCATCCACTGGTGCACGCTGCCGAGATTGGCGAAGCCGCCGGTCGCGAACGCGCGGAGCAGGTTCAGCGTCGCCGCCGACTGGCGGTAGGCCATCAGCTGCCGCTGCGGATCCGGCACACGCGCTTCCCTGGTGAACGCGATGTCGTTGACGATATCGCCGCGATAGCTCGGCAGCTCGATACCTTCAACCTTCTCTGTCGGCGAGGAGCGCGGTTTTGCGAACTGGCCGGCGACGCGACCGACCTTCACCACGGGGACGGCGCCCGCATAGGTGAGCACGACCGCCATCTGGAGCAGCACGCGGAAGAAGTCGCGGATGTTGTTGGCGCCGTGCTCGGCAAAGCTCTCGGCGCAGTCACCGCCCTGGAGCAGGAAGGCCTCGCCGGCCGCGACGCGGGCCAGCGCCTTCTTCAGGTTGCGCGCTTCGCCGGCGAACACCAGCGGCGGAAAGCTCGCAAGCTGCGCCTCGACATCGGCCAACGCCTTCGCATCGGGATAGTCGGGGACCTGCAGCACGGGCTTGCTGCGCCAGCTCTCGGGTGTCCACCGCTCGGACATCGCAAATCCTCTTTCTCAAAGCAAAAACTGCAACCTGATCTGTGGGTTGCGCGAGCCGCCTTATACACAGGCTAGCATCGCCTCGCCAGTTGTAAATCCATTTACGCATGCAAGCCCTTGCGGGCAAAGCCGAATTCACATTTGCTGGGGACTGCGGGAGAAACTTTGGGGCGTACGCTGCTCATGGACGCGGCACTCGACGACGTCTTTATCGACGACATCACTTTCCCGGCCGTCGACGGGTATTCGCTAGGCGGCACCCTGTTCCTGCCGCGTGGCGCCAGGCGTCACGCCGTCCTGATCAATTCTGCCACCGGTGTCCCGCGAAAGATCTATCGCGGCTTTGCCTCCTACCTCGCCCATCGCGGCTGTGCGGTCCTGACCTACGACTATCGCGGCATCGGCGACTCCCGCCTGCCGGCGCTGGTCGGCCACAACCAGCCGAAATCGCTGGTCGGCTTCAAGGCCTCGATGTCCGACTGGGCCGCGCTCGACGTCACCGCCGCCGTCGCCTGGATGCGCGAGCGCTATCACACACTGCCCCTCAACTATGTCGGCCATTCCTTCGGCGGCCAGGCGCTCGGGCTGATCGCGAACAACGGCGAGATTTCCCGGGCGCTGTTCGTGGCGTCGCAAGCCGCAACGTGGAAACTGATCCCGCCACCGGAAAACTACCGCGTGTTCGCGTTCATGAATTTCATCGGCGTGCCCGTGGCTCATCTGCTCGGCTACGCGCCGGGCTGGCTCGGCATCGGCGAAGATTTACCCAAGGGCGTGTTCCTGCAAGGCACCAAATGGGTGAGCAGCCCGCGCCACCTCTTTGATTCCAGGTTGCCGGCGCTGGCAAACTTCGCAAGCTACAAGGGCGCGCTGCGCGCCCTCACCTTTTCAGACGATCCCTGGGCGACGCGGTCCGCAGTCGAGCTGCTCTGCGCCGGCTTCACCGCGATCAAGCCGGAGGTGGTCACGGTCAAGCCGTCCGACATTGGCGTCAAGACAATCGGCCATTTCGGCTTCTTCCGCCCCGCCCACCGCGACGCGCTCTGGCGCGGCATGGCCGAATGGATCCAGGGGGAGTGACGGCTAGCGAATGACGGTCGTCAGCGACGAGTAGCGCTTGTTCAGCTTTGCTTCGGTCGGCGAGAACTGCGCGAAGGCGTCGCTAACGCGGACCGCCGGCGGCGTGTCGCTCGCGAAGCGAAACTCTTTCGGCCGCGGCGCATAGAAGTCGCGGCTGTAATAGGCATCGTCGAAACGCGTCTCGCTGATGCCGAACAATGCGTCGCAGACGAACAGGAGTGCGCACACTCCCGCAACCGCAGCGACGATCTCCTTGAAAACAGACATGTTGAGGCCCCACCCTTTTCCGGGAGGATGCAGGTGGGTTCCAAAGGCCGGGTTTAAGACTGCGCGGCATTTGTCGGGAGAGTTGCTCGCGGGTCGGCGAATTGCAGACAATTTGAACGAATGCGTTAGCGTCGGCGCAACGCGCGGCACGCCTCCTCGCTGGTCCCCTGAGAGCAAGAAGACGTTTTCGCTAGACTGCGTCGCCTCTCACGCGCCGCAACGTCTCCGACGGCAGCTCACCGAACCTGTCGCGATATTTTCCGGCAAAATGTCCGAGATCGCTGAACCCGGCATCGAGCGCCGCCGTCGTCACTGACCCCTGACCATCATCAACGAGCAGCCGCTCGCGCGCGCGTTCAAGCCGGCATGTCAGTATCCAGTCGCGCGGCGAATAGCCGAGATAGCGCTGAAAATTCTCCTGCAGCGAGCGCAGGCTGACGCCGAGCCCGGCCGCGAGCTTCGAAATCTCGATCGGCTGGTCAGCATGCGCCTTGATGTAATCGCGCGCGCGGCGGACGATGGCCGGGCTGCGGTCGATATGGCTCACGGAGAGCGCCTGCGCGACGCGTGGAAACATTGCGGCCGTCACCAGATTGACCAGCATCTCCTCGGTCGCAGCCGCCGCCAGCGGCCCCATGCCGATAGCGTTCAGGCTGGTCATCTCGGCCATCGCTGCGTTCAAGTGCCGGGCGAGCGCAGCGGCGACCGGCGCGCCGAGATCGAGACCTTCGCTCAACTCGGACAACAGCACGTCCGCATCCTGCGTGCGGCCGGTCAGCCGCTCGGCGCGTTCGACCGCGACGTTCCCAGGCACATAGAACACCAGCACGGAGGCGTCCGTGACCTCGAGCTTCGACCGCTCGAATGGCCGGCCGATGCTGGCCTGGCGCATCGGGTGATAGTCCTGCAGATTGTCGCCGCGACCGCGGCGGAAGCCGCCCGTGACGGGGATCGAGACGTGCAGGGAATCGTCAGTGCTGCGCTCGACGCTCAAGCCGGCCAGATCGACCCGCATCAGTTGCGCCGCGCCGAAATGGATCGCCTTGAAATCGATCGTTACGCGCCGCGTCTGCCCGAGCCGCTCGACGCGGGCATCGCCGCCGTACATCGCGTGGGCGAGCTCGTTCGCTGCATCCAGCGTCAGTGTCTTCGAAAATCCCCGTGCGGACAGGTCGTCCAGTCGATTGGGCATGACGACATCCCAAGCCCTCGGTTTGACGCGAAACCGAGGCTCATCCCGCGCAAAATACCAAACCGCCGCGCATTCGCCATATCGGCTTAAGTTCCAGGCGGTTATCTATGGTTCATGGGACGGCATTGCCGGAAGGTATTTTAATGCCGCCCCTGTGAGGAAACGCCTCGAACCGCAGCTGCCCTCAGCGGCTGCCTCAAACACCAAAAAGACTGCTCAGTCGTTCGCCCCTGCACGGTCGAGCGCATTGAACCATCCATGAAGCGCTTGCCGCGTCACGCGCTTTGCTCAATCCGGCGCGCGGGAGTTCCATCGCCTTCATCCGCGCGCCGGTCCCATCCGATGCCCGAGACAAGGAGGACCACGGCTCTTGGACGACGCTCGAGTTGAGAAACGAAGATGCCCGTCAGTTGGCTGAAGCCGTCGCGAAACCTGATCATCGAGCACTTCACCGATTTCGATCAGTTCCGTCCCACCGAGGTGCTCGGCGGCGGCACCAGCATTCCGCTCGAACCGCGACACTTCTCGGTGTTCCGCGCCAGCCTGCCACTCCCAGACAGCCTCATGGTCATGCAGCGCTCCTTCGCGCGTCATCTGGAGGCGGACATCGGCATCGATCGCGGCGTCGGCCTCATCGTACCGCTCGCCGCGCATTCCGTCGTAAATGGCCGCGAGATCGACAACTCCATGATTGGCCTCGTGCGCGGCAAGGTCCCGATGCGCGCCATCGAGCGCTACGCCAACACCTATCTGATGCTGCGCTTCAACTCCGACATGCGCCATCGCGGTTGGGCCGATTTCAACGCCGGGCTCGAGTTCTACCGGCTTGCCGACGAGCCGAGGCAGTGCTTGCGGGCTGCGATCCTCGACATGTTCTGCCTGGCGTCGGGCTGCAACGATCCCGGACAATTCGAGGCCATCAACCGTCCGATCCAGGAAACGCTGCTGGGCGCGCTCGACGCCGCGTTCGTTGCCGACGCCGCGTCGCGCGCGCGCCCCGGATCGTTCGACAGGCATCGCCGGCTGATCGCGCAGCTCGACGAGCAGGTCATGCTGCTCGGGAGCGTACCGCTCTACAGCGACGATCTCGCAACCGCCCTGAATGTCTCCGTGCGGACGCTCCAGGCCGCCGCACAAACCGTCCACGGCATGAGCCTGCATCATTATCTGCGGGCGAAGCGGCTATGGACCGTCCGCAAGCAGCTCGTGAGCGGAAGCACAGGTCTCACCGTCAAGGCCGCAGCGCTGGCCAATGGCTTCTGGCACATGGGCGATTTCGCCAAAAGCTACAAGTCGGCCTTCGACGAGACGCCCTCGGAGACGCTGGCGCGGGCGCGCCACATCTGAGCAAGGCGAAAGCGCGGGCTCAATGGCCGACAGCCTTCGCGTGATCGGCCGCCCTGCGATGTGCGGCCTCGCTCAGGCGATCGACCCAGGCGATCCCGATCGCGGAGACGATGAAGGTGATGTGGATGATGACTTGCCACATCACGCCGCTCTCGGTGAAATTGCTGCGCGCGGTGCCGAGATTGCCCGCCTCGATGAAGGTCCTGAGCAGCGAGATCGAGGAGATGCCGACGATCGCCATCGCAAGTTTGATCTTGAGCACGCTGGCGTTGACGTGGCTCAGCCATTCCGGCTCGTCAGGGTGGCCGCGCAGGTTGAGACGCGAGACGAAAGTCTCGTAACCGCCGACGATTACCATCACGAGCAGATTGGAGATCATGACGACGTCGATCAGCCCGAGCACGGTCAGCATGATCTGCTGCTCGTTGACGTCGAACCAGTGCGCGGCGAGATGCCAGAGCTCCTTGAGGAACAGCAGGACATAGACGGCCTGCGCGACGATGAGGCCGACATAGAGCGGCAATTGCAGCCAGCGCGAGCCGAAGATCAGGCGCGGGACCAGGCCGAGCTGCGGGGACGCAGCGCGGCTCGAAGGTGCTTGGGATTCAGACGTCATGGATCACTCCGGAATGCGGACGAAGTCAGAAAGGCTGGGATCAGAGGCTGGCGATGACGGGCGCGAGCTCAAGCGAGCCGCGCCAGATCATCTCGAAGGCGACATAGACGATGATGGCGAGACCGACATAGGCGATCCAGCGCTGCTTCTGGAGCACGCGGCCGAGCAGATCGGCGGCAACGCCCATCAGCGCGACCGACAGCAACAGGCCGAAGGCCAGGATGAACGGATGCTCGCGTGCGGCGCCCGCGACAGCCAGCACGTTATCGAGCGACATCGAGACGTCGGCGGCGACGATCTGGATCGCGGCCTGCCGAAACGTCTTGCGCGGCGCCGGCGCGCCGGCCGAACTGCCTGCTCCGGCGTGGCCGAAGACCAGTTCGCCATGGCCTGCAGCCTGCTGGCGCAATTCGCGCCACATCTTCCAGCAGACCCACAGCAGCAGCACACCGCCGGCCAGCAGCAGGCCGAGCACCTGGAGAAGCTGCGTTGCAACGCCGGCGAAGACGATGCGCAGCACGGTCGCAGCCGCGATGCCGACGATGATGGCGCGGCGGCGCTGGCCGGCGGGCAGGCCCGCCGCGGCAAGCCCGATGACAACGGCATTGTCGCCGGCGAGCACGAGGTCGATCAGCACGACTTGAAACAGTGCCGTCAGCGCGTCGGGGGTGATGAATTCGCTCATGTCCGATCATTCGGACGCGAGGCGGCATCGAGCCAGTGCGGCTTGCGGCGCTCGATCCAGTCCAGGACCTTCGAGCGCTGCGCGCGGAGGCCAGGCACGTCCTCGGCAAGCAGTGCGAGGCCCAGCGGCAGCATCCAGATGCCGAGCACCGGCAGGAACGACAGCACGCCGCCGGCGACGAGCAGCGCGCCGGCAGGCATCCTCACCCAGCGGCTTGAAGGTCGCAGCAGATAGGTGACGGTGCCGGCCACGCGCGGCGGCAGGCGACTGATGAGCGCGTCAAGGCGCGGATCGCCACCGGCCGCCTCGCCGGTGGCGCGCTGGCGCGATCTTGCGTGATCGTCGATGCCTGCGCTCATGCTCACGCTCCGCATGCGGGGCGGCCCTCGCTGCGCGCTGCGACCGGGGCGACCGGCTTCGATCGCGGCAGCACCAGCGTGAGCAGGCGGAGCAGCTTGATCGCCTGCACCTCATGAGGATGCACATCCTCGTCCGCCGCGGCGACGCGCTCGGAGATGTCGACCAGATGCGCGGCCAGCGGCAGGTCCGAGACCGGGCGCAGCGTGTCGATGACGACATTGGCAAAATCTGGCTGCTCGAGCCGCTCGGCAAGCTCGTCGAACATCGCGGCCAGCCGTGCTTCGGAGATGTGCGGGGCGAGCCCGCGCTCCCGGATGAAGCGCGTCACCTCCTCGCGCTCGACTGCAGCGACACGGCGGTCGGCGACGGCCACCAGCGCGCCAGCAATCACGAGCGCGGCGGCTGCCTGCTCGTGCAGACTGGACGGTTCGGTGATCTCGCCCCGGATGGGGCTCAAAGGTTCTGCGTCAGGCATCATAGCTCCTCAAGCTTACGGTTGTGACCGCACGCGGGAAGCGACGAGGATGGCTGGTCGATGAGAGCAGGTGCGCTGGGCCCAACGATCGTCCAATCCAAGCGCATTCGCGCGCGGGACAGGTCATCCGACATCACGAGGTTGGCCGAGGGGATCGGCGGCCTCGTCAGAGGGGCCCGGATTCTGTTGAAGCGAGAGATAAAGTTCGTCCCTGCCAAATCAAGCCGGCCGAGCTGCGACCAGCAGCCGCGGGAACGCAACGTGCCGTTCATAAAATCGCCATCAAGGGATATCCCGCCCGTTTACCTTGTTCGGTGGCCTGCCCGGTGGCAATCTCGCAAACTGAGACCGAAGAGAGCCAGTCATGTCGCGCGCAGGCGCAAAATCGCTTCCCCAATTGAGCGTCCGGATCGATCTGGATGCCGAGGACCGGATCGGGCCCGGCAAGATCCAGCTCCTTGAGAACATAAGGGAGCACGGCTCGATCTCGGCCGCGGGCCGTGCCATGGACATGTCCTACAAGCGCGCCTGGGATCTCGTCGATGAGATCAACCGCATCTGCGGACACGCCGCGGTCGAGCCCCAGACCGGCGGCAAGAACGGCGGCGGCGCGATGCTGACCCCGTTCGGCGCCGCGCTCGTCGCGCGCTACCGCAAGATCGAGCGCGACGCAGCGCGCGCCGTGCGCAAGGAGCTGATGGCGCTGAAGACGGACATCAAGCGCTCACGGAAGGCGTGAGCGGTCCGAACGGCTTTGGAGGTGCACTCAGGAAGGCTTAGATGTCCGCTTCTGCCGGAAATGCGGGCGGCCTAGCCACCCCGTCTCACACTGTCGAGAAATTGTTCGCGTTCGCCAGGCGCGTAACCCTGGGAAGCTCCCGGATACGGTCCATCGTAATCATTGTACGGCGCCGCCCGGTAGTGGATCGGCGGCGCATCTGGCGCGTAGGCAAAGCCCGAAGCGGGATCCGAGGCGATCGTGCCCTGATCGGGACGAGCAATAGCGTGCCGCTGGTGCGCGCGATGTACCGTAGCCGCGCTCGCAGAACCACACAGGATGATCAAAAGGCTCAAGGCCAAGATAGAACGCATCGCTTTTTCTCCAAACGACCGCCATGGCTGCTTAGGTAAGGCTCGCGTCGCACCGTCCCAACAAATAGCGACTTCACGAATAGTCACATCGGCGGCATCAAGGGTGCTGGGCCTCTCGCGGCATGGCCATCCTACGACGACTACGGCCGCTGCCTCGTCGAAGTACGGACGCGGGGGGCATAGTGGGATTGCTTACACTGAGCCCTTCCCCTGCTGGGGCGGACTTGAATTAGGTAGCAGTAATATCTTTGCCAACGGCCATAAGACCGTCCTGCTTGACGGCCCCTTGAGCTATTGCTTCCAACGTGACGCCAAATGACCCTGCACAAACCGTCGCGCCGACTGCACCCACCGTCGGCGCGGCTGCACCGGTTCCAAACAGGGCGAGCAGAATGCGGGCGTCGGCGTTCTTCTTGTTGAGCCTGCGAACGACATCTTGAATCTTGGCGGTGGACGGCTGGCCGACGTAGCAGAGGCAAGCAAGCGAGGTGTCCGCCATATCGAGCGAAAAGAATTTCGCCGTTGATAGCGCGTCCGCCTCTTCCGCCATCGCCTCGATACCACGGTGCCGCAGCAAATAGGACAACACCAGCGCCGTCGCTTCGTCGAGCTTTCCGGAGCCTGGAATGCAGAGCACCGAACGCGGCGATCTGTTTTCCTCCTCAATCAACTTGCGTTGCGTCCTTGCTTGCTCGATCGCGATCGCGGCACCGGGGCTCGAGCTCATGTCCTGAGCCGGCGAGTCCAAATCGTGGTGCGCTTCCAGGTCGGCCACCAGTTCGTCGACTGTTGAAGCAATACGATTTAACCGTTCTTCGTCGAGATGGCCTAATCGGCGGTCGGCTTCTGCGAGCCTCAATCCCTCAAGCAGGATCGTGTCACAGTATTCCTCAAGCGACGCCCGTTTGAGGAACTCATGCGCTTGTTCCGCCGCTTCAAGGGGATCCCCCGCCAGCATCCGTTGATAGGCCAGCTGAGGCGGGCTCAGAGGAGGTCGGTCGCCCAACATGATCTCGAGGAATTTGAGCCGCTCGACATGTCGTCCCGCGACAACGAGACAGATCGTCAGAGGCGTCGCCATGACCAGTCCGACTGGGCCCCAAAGCCACGTCCAGAATGACGCAGACAGGATGATTGCGACAGGAGACAGGCCGGAACTATGGCCATAGATCAATGGTTCGAGGACCTGTCCTGCGAGCAGTTCCAGGATCACAAACAATAGAGCTGTCAGCACCAACATTTGCCAGCCCGAACCAACGGCAGCAGCGAGAATGAGCGGAAAAATGGCTGAGATCAGCGCACCAATGTAGGGAACGAACCGCAGGATCATCGCTAACAGGCCCCACAACGGAGCGGAGGGCACGCCAATCAATTCGAGACCTAAGCCGATTGCCAGACCGAACACTGCGTTGAAGATAATCTGGGTCAGGAAGAGTTTGCTCAGGCGCTTGCCCGCGTCATCAAGGGCTGCCGTCGTGCGCTGAATGTCGCCCGAGCCGGCAAGACGGACCAGGCGATTCCTCAGATCCTCGCGTTGCAGCAGGATGAAGGTCACGAAAATGACGACGATTCCCGTCGTCGTGAGCGGCGAAAGCAAAGGCTCGATAATTTTGGCGAGCGTTGTGAGAGCACCTGGGTCGGGCTGCTTGACTTCAACGGGTATCGGAAGCGTTCTGTCTGTTGCTTGTCTCGCGAGCCCATTGTCCGGCCTGCCAGTGGTCGCATCACCACGTTGCAACTCTGTCCCCAGTTCCTTGAGAACGGTGGAGGCCTGTTCCAACGTTCCGGAACCACCCATCAACCCGCGAAGGCTCTCGATCTTGTCACTCAGAGTTTGCTGATATCCGGGCAGCCTGGCGGCCAGGCGCGTTGCCTGCGAGACCATAAGCCCGCCTAAACTGAATATGATCGCAAATCCGAAGAAGACGACTATGAGTACAGAAGCCGTGCGCGGAACTCGCCATGAATATAGACGGATGACGAAGGGCGCGAGAACGAAGCTCAAGAGAACGGCCAGAGCGACCGGAACGAAAACTTCCCGGCCAAAATAGAGCGCAGCAATAATCAGTGCTGCAACGGCCATATTTGTCAGCGCACTTCCCCGCCGCTGCGTTATTTGCTTGGGCTTCTCCTGCAACTGCGTGGCCCTCGCTCTTAGCCGAGCGACGGTCGCTGCGGCTTCGATGAAACCTCACGAACCCAAACCCAGTGCCGCTCCAGCTGGAGTTGGGTTCTGCAATGCGAATGGACGATTGCCGGTCGTGCGCTACCCTTTTGGCGCCCCATAATTCTACGCCTCTTTTCCACCTCGGGTAAGAACAAAGTAAGAGGGTGCCCGCCATCTCAGCGAATCCCTGCTGCTCGGCTCACGCGTGAGCACGTCGATCTCGACGGATTGATGGATCTGCGGCGCAGGGTCTATGCGCACACGGCCTAGTTCGGCCGCACCGTCATCTCCGGTGCCGGCTGGACCAGCGCCTCGCTCAGGAGGCTCTGCTCCGCCTTCGGAATCGAGAAGCGAACCTTGAAGCCATCTTCCGTTTCCAGCGTGATGATGCGCTGGGTCACGTCCGTCGATTGCTCGACCACCCAGGACGCCAGCGGATAGGCGTAGCGCAGGCTCTGGTCGCCATAGCGGGCTTTCAGCGCGGCTTCGAGCAGGCCCGGCAGCGTCATGATCAGGGCGCCGACCTGATTGAGGGAGACGTGAACCGCGCCCGAATTTCCCGATGCATCCTCAAAACGCAGCGAGATGGCGCCCCCATCGGCGGCGACCTCGCAGGTCGTGAGCGACTTGACGCTAATTTCCATCACAGGCTCCGAGGCACTTGTCGTTATATTCGACACGATATATCGTTGCTCTACCCGACGTCTAGCCCGGTTTTGATCGCTTTTCCCAATCGGGTGATTGGCGAAAACTCGGCCATCGTGATATATAATGGGATATAGCGAGGCCGATAACGGCCCGTTTTGACAGGGAGCGAACAAGCCAATGAGCGACTACAATCTTCTCATCGACGGCAAGATGGTGCCCGGCGACCTGACCATGCCCGTGCTCAATCCCGCGACCGAGGACGTGCTGGCGCAGTGCCCGCGCGCCTCGAAGAGCCAGCTCGACGCCGCCGTGGCCGCGGCGAAAGCCGCCTTCCCGGCCTGGGCTGCGACGCCGATCGAGGAGCGACGCAAGCTCGTGATCAAGATGGCCGACGTGATCGAGGCCAATTCCGGTGAGCTCGCGCGCCTGCTCACCTCCGAACAGGGCAAGCCGCTCACGGATGCCACCGGCGAAGTCCTCGGAATGGCAGCCTTCTTCCGCTATCTCGGCTCGCTCGAACTGTCGATGCGGGTGATCGAGAATTCCGGCGACCGCAAGGTCGAAGCGTATCGCCGGCCGCTCGGCGTTGTCGGCGCTATCATTCCCTGGAACTATCCGCTGCTGATCCTCAGCTTCAAGCTGCCGTCAGCGCTGCTCGCCGGCAATACGCTGGTGGTCAAGCCCGCGCCGACCACGCCGCTCGCAACGCTGCGCTTTGCCGAGCTCGTCAAGGACGTACTGCCGAAAGGTGTGCTCAACATCATCACCGACGCCAACGATCTCGGCGGCGAGATGACCAAGCATCCAGACATCCGCAAGATCTCCTTCACCGGCTCCTCGGCGACCGGCCAGAAGGTGATGGCAAGCGCAGCGCAGACGCTCAAGCGTATTACGCTCGAACTCGGCGGCAACGATGCCGGCATCGTGCTCGACGACGTCGATCCGAAGAAGGTCGCGCCGGGAATCTTCGAAGGTGCATTCCAGAATTCCGGTCAGGTTTGCCTTGCGATCAAGCGACTGTACGTTCACGAGTCCGTCTATGACGAGCTCTGCAACGAGCTGGTCGCGATCGCCAAGAGCACCGTGGTCGATGACGGATCGAAGCAAGGCACCAAGCTCGGGCCGCTGCAGAACAAGATGCAGTACGAGAAGGTAAAGGCGTTCCTCGAGGACGCGCGCAAGAACGGCAACGTCATTGCCGGCGGCGCGGCGATGGACCGTCCCGGCTATTTCATCGAGCCGACCATCGTGCGCGACATCCAGGAGGGCTCGAAACTGGTCGACGAGGAGCAATTCGGCCCCGTGCTGCCGGTGATCAAATATTCCGACAAGGATGACGTGATCCGTCGCGCCAATGCCACGACCTACGGTCTCGGCGCCTCGGTATGGTCGTCCGATGTCAAGCGCGCCCACGAGGTCGCGAGCCAGCTCGAGTCCGGCACGGTGTGGATCAACAAGCATCTCGACATGGCCCCGCACATCCCGTTCGGCGGCGCCAAGCAATCGGGCATCGGCACCGAGTTCGCCGAGGAAGGCCTCGCCGAGTTCACCCAGCTTCAGATCATCAACGGGCCGCCTGCGGCCTGACCAACACGCGGGGTCGCGGCGCACGCCGCGGCCCCGCTCATTCTCGGGAAAGCGGAGGCGGACGATGTTCGATGCACAATGCGATCTTGCCGCCCTGGTCTATGCGCCAAATCAGGATCCCGACACCATCTTGCGCGGCTTCGCGGCCGACCTGAATGCACGCGGCATCCGCGTCGTAGGCATGGTGCAAGCAGGCCATTGCGCCGACGCCAGCCTGTCGGCGCTGATTCTCCACAGCGGCGAGAAACTACTCCTGGCGCAGGACCTCGATCCCGCCGCGAGCGGTTGCCGGCTCGATCTCGCGCGGCTCCAGAATGCCGGCGAACGGATCGCCGAGGCGTTGGAGAATGGCGCCGACCTCGTGATCATCAACCGCTTCGGCAAACGGGAGCGCAATGGCAAGGGGCTGGCCTATCTGATCGAGCAGGCGCTCGATGCCGATATCCCCGTGGTGATCGCGGTGGCGCGCGATCACTTCGCCGACTGGATCAAGTTCGCCGGAGGGATGAGCGTCAAGCTCAGCTGCGACCACCAGGCGCTCGATGCGTGGTGGCGAGCCGTCTCGGCGCGTGGTGCGGACCTGATCCCCGATCAGCATCTCACGGTTTGCGAAGTTCTGAAGTAAACGATCTGCGCCTTGCCGTCCTCACGGCCAGTCGGCGAAATTCAGCGTCGGCTTCGACCGTCCCATCGCGCCACGGGCGCCGGCGCGCCGCCGCCAGGTACCGGGGGCTTCGCCGGCGTGCTTGCTGAAGAAGCGGCTGAAATAGGCCGTGTCCTTGAAACCGAGCGCGAACGCGATCTGTTTCACGGTCGCGGCGCTCGCTTCCAATCGTGTGGCCGCTTCCCTGACGACACGCTGCTGGATCAGGGCGCTCGGTGACCGTTTCAGCTCCCGGCTGCACAGGGCATGCAGGCGGTCCGGCGTCACGCCGAGCAGGCTGGCGTAATCGGCGACCCGGAGTTGCTGATGGTATCGCTCCTCGAGCAGACTGCGGAAGCGGCTCAGGATCTCCGCGCTGCTGCCTTCCTCTTCCAGATCACTGTCGCTGGCAAAAAGACGCCAGAAGCGCAATGCAATCAGCGTCAGTTCGGCGGACATGATCGACGCGGCGCCGCTACGCGCCGGTGTCGCGATCTCGGTCGCAATCGCGGCAATCGAGCGCGACACGGTGGTGACGAGGCCGGGATCGACCGGAAGCGCCATGATCCCGTCGGCGCGATCGAGAGCCAGATAGGCCGCCTCGGCCGACGGCGGAAGGTAGCGATGCCACGCGCCCGATTTCAGACGGAGCAGCTCTGCGGTCGTGCCCGCCGCCACGTCCAGATAGTTGGCGCATCCCGCCGGCAGCCAGGCGATGGCGGGGCCGGGCAATGCGATTCTCTCACCCTCGCGACGGAGGTCCGCGACGCCACCGCCGTGCAAACAGAGCAGGTGAATGAAGGGCCGCGCCGCCCTGGAATCGAGCGACCAGCGCCGCGGCTCATAGTGCGACACGATGACCTCGGCGCCGATCGCAGCTGGTCCACTGGGCGGGGCGACAATGGGAACGCGCACGGCGTCCGCGACAGCTCGACGCACTTGGCCGGCGTGACCAGAAACGTGCAATCTTTCGCCGGATCTGTCCATTGAAGGACAAAAGCCGAAGGTGCTTGCTGGGTCAAGTCCCGGCCACGGCACCTCCAGAAGCTGCCGAGCAGAAAATCCGGGATGGAGAGGAAACGACGCACATTCATCCCTGCGAGCGATCGCATGGGAGAAACATGGAGGGAGACTCGACATGTTCTTAACGAACCGTCGAACGATGCTGCGCATCACCAGCCTGACCGCGATGGCCGCAGCGCTCTGGACCTTGACGTCCGCCGCCGAGGCGCAAGACAAAATCCGCATCGGCTACGCGATTTCCAAGACCGGCCCCTATGCCGGCGGCGCGAGCATCACCACGCTGCCCAACTACGAATTGTGGGTGAAGGACGTGAACGCGGCCGGCGGCATCAAGCTTGGCGACAAGCGACTGCCCGTCGAGGTCGTCGAATACGACGATCGCTCGAGCTCGGAGGAAGCGGTGAAGGCGATCGAGCGCCTCGCCAATCAGGACAAGGTCGACTTCATTCTGCCGCCCTGGGGAACGGGCCTCAATCTCGCGGTCGGCCCGACCCTGAACAGGCTCGGTTACCCTCACCTCGCCGTCACCTCGGTCACCGACAAGGCGCCGGAGCTCGCCAAGCGCTGGTCGAACGCGACCTTCTGGCTCGGCACGTCCGCGCAGATCTCGGAGGCGCTTGCCGAATTGCTGGGCAAGCTGAAGAGTGAAGGCAAGATCGGCGGGAATGTCGCGATGGTCAGCGTCGCTGATCAGTTCGGCATCGAGCTTGCCGCCGCCGGCCGGGAGGCCTTCAAGAAGCACGGCTTCACGCTCGCTTACGACAAGACCTATCCGCTGGGGTCGCAAGATCTCCAGCCACTGCTCAATGACGCGATCGCGGCCAAGCCCGATGCGTTCATCGCCTTCAGCTATCCTCCCGATACCATCGCGCTGACCGAGCAGGCGCAACTGCTGAAGTTCAACCCAAAGATCTTCTATGTTGGCGTCGGCACCGCCTTTCCGCTTTACAAGGGCAAGTTTGCCGCCAACAGCGACGGCGTGATGGGGATCGGCGGCTGGAACGCGGACTCGCCACAACTGAAGGACTATCTCGCGCGCCACAAGACGGCCACTGGAAAGGAGCCGGATCGCTGGGCCAGCCCGATTACCTATGCAAGCCTCCAAGTGCTCCAGCAGGCGATCGAAAAGCTCGGCAAGGTGGATCGGGCCGCGGTCGCGGCGGAAATCCGCTCCGGCACGTTCGACACCATCATCGGTAAGGTCAAGCTGAAGGATGGACTGCTTCAGGAAGTCTGGAGCGTCGGTCAGTGGCAGAACGGCGAATTCTACGGGCTTGCACCAACCTCGCTGCCGGGCGCGCGCGCACCCGTGGTGCCGAAGCCGCAGTGGCAGTGACGCCAACCCGGCAGGCAGGTCTCGCCGTGAGACCCGCCCGCCGGAGCGCCAACAGGACACCACTTCATGCTGCTGTTCGATATCGTCCTGCCCGGCCTTGTGCTTGGGGGCATGTATGCCCTCATCGCACTGGGCCTGACGCTGCAATACGGTGTGGCGCGCGTCATGAATCTCTCCTATGGCGAGTCGCTCATCGCGGCCGCGTTCGGTGCGCTGTCTCTCTACACCGGTCTCGGATTGAGCCCGCTGGCGGCGCTGCTGCTCGCCGTGCCCTGCGCGATGGCGTTGAACTGGCTGCTCTACCGCTTCCTGCTCGAAAAGCTGATGCGACGCGGCAAGGACAGAGGCGCGCAGGAGGTCGATAGCATCCTTGTGACGTTCGGCGTGCTGTTCGCCATCCAGGGCATCATGCTCGTCGCATTCGGCGGCCAGTATTACAGCTACAGCTATCTCTCCATTCCGGTCGTCGTGCTCGGCACGACGCTTGCCGTCAACAGGCTCGTCGCGCTGCTGTTTGCCGCCGTGATTGGCATCGCCGTCTATCTGGCGCTGACGCGCACACGCGTCGGCACCGCCGTACGCGCCATCGCAGTCGACGGCAACGCAGCGCGGCTGGTCGGCATCGACGTGCCGGCGCTGTCGGGCCTTGCCTTTGCCTTCGGTGGCGGCCTGGTGGCGGTCGGCGGCGTGCTGGTCAGCATGTTCCTCACCTTCAATGCCTCGATGGGCGTGGTCTTCACCATGAAGGCGCTCGTCGTCGTAATCATGGGTGGCGTCGGCAACGTGATGGGCGCGCTCGTGGCTGGGCTGATGCTCGGCGTCGTCGAAACCGCAGTCGCACGTCTGCTCGACCCCGGCCTGACGCTTGCCGCCACCTATGCGCTGTTTCTCGCGGTTCTGCTCATCCGACCGACCGGCCTGTTCGGAAGGGCCACCTCGTGATCGCAAGCCCCACCAAAACGCTGGCATGGTGCGCAGGCATCGCTCTCGCCACGGCCATCGTCGTCTACCCGCTCTACGCCAACGGCTACTATCTCGCGCTCGGCATCAGCATCCTCTATTTCACGATCCTTGCGACCGCCTGGGCGATGTTCTCAGGCCCGACCAGATACATCTCGCTTGCGACCGTCGCTTTCTTCGGCATCGGCGCCTACACCGCGGCGGTGCTGGGCGAGACCTGGCCCTGGCCGGCCGTGTTGCTGGCGGCGGCAGCGCTCGGCGCGCTCGTTGCCGCCATCACCGGTCTCTCCACGCTGCGATTGTCCGGCATCTACTTCGTGATCTTTTCCTTCGGACTCGCGGAGCTCATCCGGCAGCTCGTGATCTGGTACGAAGTCAACGTACATAGATCGGTCGGCCGCTACCTCTTCAGCGCCGTGACCCAGGACGTTCTCTACTGGCAGCTTCTCGGCCTCGCCGCCATCGTCTTCCTGACCGGTTTTTTTCTCGGCCGCTCCCGCTACGGCCTTGCGCTGCGCGCGATCGGTGCCGACGAAACCGCCGCCAGTCATTCCGGGATCGACGCCACCCGCATCAAGCTCGCGGTGTTTATGCTGAGCGCCGTCTTCATGTCGGTAACCGGCGCAGTGATGGCGCCGCGCTGGACCTATATCGATCCGTCGATCGCCTTCAATCCGATGATCTCGTTCCAGGTCGTCATCATGGCGCTCTTGGGCGGCGCCGGCTCGCTATTTGGCCCAGTGCTTGGTGTCATTCCCCTCGTCCTTCTGTTCGAAGTCCTCACGGCGACGCTGCCGAACCACTTCAGCATCGTGCTCGGCGCGATCTTCGTGATCATCGTCCTGCTGCTGCCGAAGGGTGTGATCGGGCTGATCGAGCCGCGGCGGCGAAATGAACTGGCGGACAGTGCCATACCTGCGGGAGGCAGCGAGCAAAGCGGACCGCTGCTTCTGGTCGACGGCGTCGGCAAGTCGTTCGGCGGCCTGCGCGCGGTCGATCGGGTCAGCTTCGAGGTCGCACGCGGACAGATCATCGGGATCATCGGTCCCAACGGCTCGGGCAAGACGACTCTCCTGAACATGCTCTCCGGCGCGCTGGTGCCGTCGTCGGGCGCGATCCGGTTCAACGGCGCTGATATCGGCGGGCTTCGACCGCACCGGATCGCCCGGCTCGGGCTTGCCCGCACCTTCCAGCTCGTGCGCGTGATGTCGGACCTGACCGTCGCAGAGAACGTTGCCGCCGCAGCCTATTTCAGCGGAGGATCGGCAGCACCGAACCGCGGCGGGGAAACCAGCGGCGAGCTGCTCGATCTCGTCGGCCTCGGCACCATGCTTGATACCCCCGCCGGCGAGCTGACCTATATCGACCAGAAGCGCCTGGAGCTTGCGCGCGCGCTCGCGCTTGCGCCGCAACTTGTGCTGCTCGACGAATGGCTCGCCGGCCTCAATCCGAACGAGCTCGAGACCGGGATCGCCTTGATCGCCAGGCTGCGCGACCGCGGCATGACCATCATCATGGTCGAGCATGTCATGGATGCGATCCGCGCGCTGTGCGGGCATTGCATCGTGATGAATGCGGGCAGCGTGATCGCGCACGGTGTCCCTGACACGGTCTTGTCCGACCCGACGGTCGTGGCCGCCTATCTGGGAGACGCTGATGCTTGAAGTCGCCGCGCTCTCCCACTTCTACGGCAAGCATCAGGCACTCGCCGACGTGACGCTCGATATTGCCCGCGGTGAGATCGTCGCGATCCTTGGCGCAAACGGCGCGGGCAAGTCGACGCTCCTCAAGAGCATCGCCGGCCTCATCGATCCCGCTCCCGGCGCAAGCATACGCTTCGACGGCGCGGACCTCATCGCGCTTCCGGTCCATCTGATCGTCGAACGCGGGATCGCGCTCGTGCCGGAAGGGCGCGGCGTGTTCGGCGACCTGACGGTTGCAGAGAACCTCCAGCTCGGCGCCTACCCCGCCCGCGCCCGCGCCGGAGAAGCGGAAAGGCTCGCGAAGATCCTGGCACTGTTTCCCCGCCTGACCGAGCGGATGGCGCAGACGGTACGGACCATGAGCGGCGGCGAGCAGCAGATGGTCGCGATCGGGCGCGCCCTGATGTCCAATCCACTTCTCCTGCTGCTCGACGAGCCATCGCTCGGCCTCTCGCCCTTGCTCAGCCGCGAGGTGTTTCGCGCGCTGGCGCAGATCCGCGACAGCGGCGTCAGCGTGCTGCTCGTGGAGCAGAACGCGCGCGCCAGTCTCGACATCGCCGACCGCGTCTATCTGATCGAACAGGGCCGCAACGCAGGCTCCGGAGTGGCCGGCGAGATGAAGAACAACCCCGACGTCCAGCGTGCCTATCTCGGCAAGGGGCGCGCACCTGCAACTGCCTAATCCCCCAGCAACCCATGGAGAGCCCCATGAACGCAATCGACCTTCTCATCGGCGGCAAAGATCAGTCGGCCAGCGACCAGCGGACATTCCAACGTCTCAATCCGATCAGCGGCGAGATCGCAACCATCGTGGCGGCGGCCTCGGTCGACGATGCGATGCGCGCCGCCGATGCGGCTGCAGCCGCGTTCCCCGCGTGGTCGCAGCTCGGGCCCTCCGAACGCCGCAAGCGCCTTAGCGCCGCGGCCGACATCCTCGCGCGACGTGCCCCCGAGTTCACCGCGCTGATGGTCGCCGAGACCGGCGCCACCGCAGGCTGGGCCGGCTTCAACGTGCATCTGGCGGAGGGCATGCTGCGCGAAGCCGCCGCGATGACGACGCAGATCTCCGGCGAGATCATCCCGACAGACAAGCCCGACAATCTGGCGATGGCCCATCGGCAACCGGTCGGCGTCGTGCTCGGGATCGCACCGTGGAACGCACCCGTGATTCTCGGCGTCCGCTCGGTTGCCATGCCGCTCGCCTGCGGCAACTCCGTGGTGATGAAGGCCTCGGAAATGAGCCCCGGCGTGCACCGGCTGATCGGAAGCTGTCTGGCCGAGGCGGGCCTCGGCGATGGCGTCGTCAACGTGGTGACCAATGCGCCGGAGGACGCGCAGGCCGTGGTCGAAGCCCTGATTGCGCACCCGGCGGTGCGGCGCGTGAACTTCACCGGTTCGACCCGGGTCGGCCGTCTGATCGCGCTCGCCTGCGCCAAGCATCTGAAGCGCGTGCTGCTCGAGCTCGGCGGCAAGGCCCCGCTCGTCATCCTCGACGATGCCGACCTTGATGCGGCGGTAAACGCAGCTGCGTTCGGGGCATTCATGAACCAGGGCCAGATCTGCATGTCGACCGAACGCATCGTCGTCGACGACAAGGTGGCCGACGCCTTCGTCGCCAAATTTGCAGCGAAGGCGAAGGGCCTGCCCTACGGCGATCCGCGCAAGGGCAATGTCGTTCTGGGCTCACTGGTGAGCCAAGCCGCCTGCGACCGCGTCGGCGGCCTGATCGACGATGCCCTCGCCAAGGGCGCTGCGATCGCGGCGGGCGGCCGCGGCAACGGCGCCATCATGCCCGCGACGATCGTGGATCACGTCACGCCGGCGATGCGCATCTATGGCGAGGAAAGCTTCGGCCCCGTCGTCACGGTCGTCCGGGTCAGCGGCATCGACGAGGCCGTGCGCATCGCCAACGACACGGAGTATGGGTTGTCCTCCGCGGTATTCGGCCGCGACATCGCACGCGCGCTCGACGTTGCCAAGCGCATCGAGGCCGGCATCTGCCACGTCAATGCACCGACCGTGCACGACGAGCCGCAGATGCCGTTCGGCGGCACCAAGGCCTCGGGCTATGGCCGTTTCGGCGGCAAGGCCGCGATCGACGAGTTCACGGAGTTGCGCTGGATCACGGTGCAGACCGGGCCGCGGCATTATCCGTTCTGAGATCGGCCGAGCCGGCGCGCCAAACGCCAATGGCGCGCCGCAAGCTACTCGTCCCTGAGCGCGGCGAGCACCTGTTCGCCGAGCTCGGTCAGGCGGTAGGTCACCAGCGGACGGCTCGACGGCGGCTTGCGCGCGAGTTCGACGACGTAGCCGCGCACCATCAACGCTTCGAAGCTTCCATAATAGCCATGCATGCTGATCTCGCTCTGCCGCTGCGCCCTGAACTCGCGTAGCGCGCGGATCTCGTTGCCCGACAACAGCGACCTGCGGACGCGCTGTACCAGCCTCGCCTTCTGCTGGAGCCAAGTCTCATCGGGCAACACGCGCGACGGCTCGACCATCTCGTCGCAGGGCTCAGTCTCCGGGACCGCTTCCGCTGGCTCCATTGCCCCTGTGCCGACCGATTGCTTGACGAGATCGAGCGCCGCGATCGGCCACCGGCGGCTCCTATCCACCATGACCGGCGGCGGCACGACATTGTCGCGCACCAGTTGTTCGAAACGGCCGGCGGTGACGCCGACATAGGCAGCCGCGCGGCGCCGATCGATCAAACCATGCGGCTCCGCCGCCTCCAGCGCGCACGCGCTCTTCCCGTCCACCGCCCAGTCCCCCTCTTCGCCCGCCCCTGGCGGCCGCGGCGGAAACTAGGCCTAAGGGCTGCTCTCGAAAAGAAGAGAATTTCGTACGCCTTGCTGCCGAATCGGCAACGGCTATAGTCGAGCGATGCGATTTCATGCCCCCGCCCTCTATTACTTTCACGCCGTGCGCCGGACCGGCTCGATCCGGGCTGCCGCGCGGACCCTCAACGTCGCCTCGTCGGCGGTCAGCCGACAGGTCCTCAAGCTTGAAGAGGAGATCGGCGCGCCCCTGTTCGAGCGGACGGCGCGCGGCCTGACGCTGACCACGGTCGGCGAGATGCTGGCGCGGCACGTCATGACCGTGCTCCAGGACCACGACCGCTTCCGCTCCGACGTCCAATCGCTGTCCGGCACCTGGCGTGGCTCGGTGAGCATCGCCTGCATCGAGTCGCTCGCGGAATCGCTTCTGCCCGACCTGATCGCCTCGCATCGCAGCCGCGCCCGCCGCGTTACCTTCACCACGCAGGTGATGGGATCAGCCGACGTGCTGGACGCACTGAGCCGCGGCGAAGCCGACATCGGCATCGCCATGGCGCTGCGTCATCCCCAGGATCTGCGCCAGGTCGCGCTGAAGCGCTTCCGGCTAGGGGCGATCGTCGCGGCTGATCATCCACTGGCGCGGCGCCGGACCGTGACGTTGGCGCAATGCCTCGCCTTTCCGATCATCCACGCGCTTCCGGAGCTGTCGATCTATCACCTGTTGCAACCGCTCATCGCGCAGCTTGCCGAGACGCCCGAGCCCGCCGTGCAGGCCAATTCGATCGACCTGATGCGCGAATTGGCGGCACGCGGCGTCGGCGTTGCGATCCAGACCCAGATCGGCGTCGGTCGCCTCGCGAAGAGCGGACAGCTCAAATTCCTGCCGCTGGACAACGCCGGCAGTCCGGTGTGGTCCGACCTCGGCGTCTATGTCCGCGCCGAACGGGTGCTGCCCGCCTATACGGAGTCGCTTCTCCAGGAACTGGTGCGCGAACTCGGCGATCGCGAACGGCAGGAGAATGCCGATCACGGCAAGGTCGGCGCGTAACCGCACACGGCCCATTTGCGCCGAAAGACCCTCTGGATGAGGAGAGGATAAAGAGTCCGCTGCCCTCGAATTACTCTGCCGCTTGCCGCACGTGGCGCGCGGTTGGCGTGCGCATGGTGACGAGCTCTTCGGCCGCTGTCGGGTGCAGCGCGATGGTCGCGTCGAAATCGGCCTTGGTCGCCTTCATCTTCACGGCGATCGCGACCGCCTGGATGATCTCAGCCGCGGCATCGCCGACGATGTGGCAGCCGAGCACGCGGTCGGAGCTGCCGTCGACGATGAGCTTCATCAGCACGCGGGTGTCGCGGCCGGACATCGTAGCCTTGATCGGGCGGAATGTCGCCTTGTAGATGTCGACGTGGCTGAATTGCGCGCGCGCTTCGGTCTCGGTGAGGCCGACAGTGCCGACCTCCGGCTGCGAGAACACGGCGGTCGGGATGTTGGCGTGGTCGACCCGCACCTCGCGCTTGCCGAACACGGTGTCGGCAAAGGCGTGGCCCTCGCGGATCGCGACCGGCGTCAAATTGTGGCGATGGGTGACGTCTCCGATGGCGTAGATGCTGTCGACCGAGCTCTTCGAGAAACCGTCGACCGCGATACCGCCGTTCTTCGGATTGATGGCAACGCCAGCCTTCTCGAGGCCCAGATTGGCGACGGCGGGATGGCGGCCGATCGCAAACATCACCTGGTCGGAGGCAACGCTCGAGCCGTTCGACAGATGGGTGGTGAACTCGTCACCGTGACGATCGACCTTGCTCACCGTGCAGCCGGTGAGGATGGTGATGCCCTGCTTCTCCATCTCGCTGCGGACATGGGCGCGGACGTCGTCGTCGAAACCGCGCAAGATGTTGTCGCCGCGATAGATCACGGTGACGTCTGAGCCGTAGCCGGCGAAAATGCCGGCGAATTCCAGCGCGATATAGCCGCCGCCCTGGATCACGATCCGCTTCGGCAGCTTCTTGAGATGAAACGCCTCGTTGGAGGAGATGACATGCTCGATGCCGGGGATCGCCGCGCCATGGTTGGGCGCGCCGCCGGTGGCAATCAGGATGTATCTTGCCGTGATCGTCTTGTCGTTCTCGAGCAGGCGGATGGTGTGGGCATCCTCGATCACCGCGCGGCTCTTGACGATGCGCGCGCCCGACTTCTCGACATTCGTGGTGTAGGCCGCCTCGAGCCGCGCGATCTCCTTGTCCTTGTTGGCAATCAGCGTCGGCCAGTCGAAGCTTGCGGACGGGATCGTCCAGCCAAAGCCCGCGGCATCCTCGATCTCGTGGCGGACATGCGATCCGATCACGAACAGCTTTTTCGGCACACAGCCGCGGATCACGCAGGTACCGCCCATGCGGTACTCTTCCGCGATCATCACGCGTGCCCCGTGACCGGCCGCGATGCGAGCGGCGCGCACGCCGCCCGAACCACCACCGATGACAAAGAGGTCGACGTCGAATTCAGCCATTGTCCACTCCGACCTCCTTGCCTCTCGTCCTCGTCAGATGTCCTTGCCGCGCTTCTTCATCTCGGCGCGGAACGCGCCCGCGACGACCTCGGAGAAATTCTGCGCCCACGAATTCGTGAAGGCCATGCCCTGTTCGATCGCGCGCGGCTCGGCAGTAATCAGCTTCTGCCCCAGCGGAGACTTGTAGAACGTCACGAGATCCTTGAGCTCCTGCTCGGTGAACTGAGCAGCATAGGCCTGCGCCATGCCTTCGCCGATCTCCTTCTCGCGGCCCGTGAGCTGCTGCACCACGATCGGCGCCAGCTCGTTGAGGTCCTTCTGGTAGTTGAGGTTCTGCCCGATCAGCGCGCCCTTGACCTTCTCCACCATGCCGGGAACGGCGTTGGCATACAGCGCGTTCGCGTTCTTCATGGTCAGGATTTCCTTGGCGGCCGCGATCGCCGCGGGCGAGGCCTTGGGCGCTGCCGCCTGCTGTGCCGCCGCCGGGACGACGCCAAAAGCGAGTCCCAAGCCCGCCAGTCCCAAGCCTGCCAGTCCCAAGGCGAGTCCGGCCACGGGCAGCATCTTCAAAACGCTCTTCATTCCTAGTCTCCTTTCGGCTTTCGCCGTTCAATCACGCGGATTCCCTCGCCGCCCGCCAGAACGGCAGAGCCGGCCAAGCCGATGAACAGTCCATGCTCCACCACGCCGGGGATCGCGCTCAGCGCGACCGCGAGCCGTGCCGGATCCTCGATCCGTCCAAGATGGGCATCGAGGATCCAGTGGCCACCATCGGTGACGAAAACGTGGCCGTCCTTGGCCTTGCGGAGCGCCATTTGCCCGGAAACGCCGGATTGCGCAAACGCCTTCTCGATCGCCCGCCGTGTCGCGCCGAGCCCGAACGGAATGACCTCCACCGGTAGTGGGAAACGGCCGAGCGTCGGGACCCATTTGCTGTCGTCGGCGATCACGATCATGCGGTCTGAGGCGGCGGCGACGATCTTTTCGCGGAGCAGCGCGCCACCGCCGCCCTTGATCAGGTTGAGCTCGGGATCCACTTCGTCAGCACCGTCGACGGTGATGTCGAGATGGTCGATCTCGTCCAGCGTGGTCAGCGGCACGCCGCAACGGACCGCGTCGGCGCGCGTGGCTTCCGAAGTCGGCACGCCAATCACCTTGAGGCCGGCGCGCACGCGCTCGCCGAGCAGCTCGACGAAATGCTTGGCCGTCGATCCGGTGCCGAGACCGAGCTGCATGCCGTCGCGCACCTCCTCGAGGGCGCGTGCAGCCGCCTGTCGCTTCAACTGGTCCATGTCCACGTTCGGGCCTGCCCTTTGTGTGTGTCTTGAATGCCTCACTTGAGATCTCATTTGGGAGACCGCCGAAATAAGTCGCATTCGGCGGCCTATCTAGCCCCGTTTTGGCCCGGAGAACAGGCCTGCGGAAGGAAGTTATAAGCTGATCTTATGGCGGCTCCGCTTGCAGAAGCTTCACCTTGCCGGTAGCGCATGATCATGACCGCTCACACCATCGTCTTCGATCTCGACGGCACGCTAGTGGACACGGCGCCCGACCTGATCAGCGCGCTGAACCACGTGCTCGAGCGCGAGGGCCTGCCGCCGGTGCCGATGCAATCGGCCCGCAACATGATCGGCGCCGGCGCGCGCAAGCTGATCGAGCGGGGCCTGGAGGCCGAAGGCCGGATCGTCGGCGTCGCGGACATCAACCGATTGACGGCGGATTTCATCGCCTATTACGCCGACCATATCGCCGATGAATCGCGCCCGTTCGAGGGGCTGGAGGCCGCCCTCGATCACCTCGCGGAGCGTGGCCACAGGCTCGCGGTCTGCACCAACAAGCTTGAATGGCTCTCCAGGCGGCTGCTCGACGCGCTGGGCCTGAGCCAGCGCTTTGCCGCCATCTGCGGCGCCGACACCTTTGGGGTACAGAAGCCCGACCCGACCATCCTGCGCGAGACCGTTGCCCGCTCCGGCGGACAGCTCGCCGCCAGCATCATGGTCGGGGATGCCGGAACCGACGTGGGGGTCGCGCGGCGCGCCGGGGTTCCCGTCATCGGCGTAAGCTTCGGCTATACCGACGTGCCGATCGAGGAACTCAAGCCAGACCGCCTGATCCACCATATGCGCGACCTGCCGGCAGCGGCGACGAGTCTGATGGGGTGCCTGAAAATCGAGGCAAGCGCCTGATATCGCTACGAAACCCGCCGCATTAACCATCTACTAACTACGCGCCCTCGGCGCGTTGCGTGGGTAAACCGACGCACCTAAGGTCCGCCTGGG
>NZ_JBANBA010000180.1:0-11523 GCF_059803475.1 Bradyrhizobium sp. UFLA05-89
CGCGGGCCGGGCATGTTCGTGGTGCTGTCGGGCCGTGTCGCCATCACCCAGCGCGACGGGCTTGGTCACGTCACGCCGGTGATCGACCAAGGGCCCGGCCAGTTTCTGGCTGAGCTCGGCCAGCTTTCGGGGCGGCCCGCGCTGGTCGACGGCCGTGCCGACGGTGATGTCGCGACGCTTCTGATCCCACCGGAGCGGCTGCGCGCTCTGCTGGTCGCGGAAGCCAATCTTGGTGAGCGCATCATGCGCGCGCTGATCTTGCGTCGGGTCAGTTTGATCCAGGGCGGCGTCGGCGGCCCCGTGCTGATCGGCCCCTCGCATTCGGCCGGTGTGGTGCGCTTGCAGGGTTTTCTCACTCGCAACGGCCAGCCGCATCACCTGCTCGACCCTGACAGCGAGCACGATGCGGCCGAGTTGATCGCGCGCTATTCGCCAAAACCCGAGGACTGGCCGCTCGTCGTCACCGCCGACGGCACCGTGCTGCGCAATCCGACTGAGATCGAGCTTGGACGCGCGATCGGCATGATCGGTGGTCCCCGCGGCGAAAAGATCTATGACGTCGCGATCGTCGGCTGCGGACCGGCCGGACTTGCGACCGCTGTTTATGCGGCCTCCGAAGGCCTCTCGGTCGCCGTACTCGATACCCGCGCTTTCGGCGGCCAAGCCGGCGCCAGCGCGCGCATCGAGAATTATCTCGGCTTTCCGACCGGCATTTCCGGCCAGGCGCTCGCGGGCCGCGCATTTACACAGGCGCAGAAGTTCGGCGCCGACATCATGATCCCGATGTCGGCGCAGTCGCTGGATTGCTCGCGCGCTGGCGGCACCTTCGCACTGATGCTCGACTGCGGCGACACCTTGCGCTCGCGCGCGGTCGTGGTCGCGAGCGGCGCGCGCTATCGCCGGCCGGGAATCGAGAATTTGGAGAAATTCGAGGGCCGCGGCGTCTGGTATTGGGCCTCGCCGGTCGAAGCGAGGCTCTGTTCCGGCGAGGAGGTGGCCCTCGTCGGCGCCGGCAACTCGGCGGGGCAGGCCGCGGTGTTCCTGTCGGGCCACGCGAAGAAAGTGCTGATGATCATTCGCGGCGGTGGTTTGGGCGCCAGCATGTCGCGCTATCTCATCGAGCGCATCGAGGCGACACCGAACATCGAGCTGTTGTTCAACACCGAGATCGTCGCGCTCGAGGGCGACGAGGCTTCGCTGCTCCGACGGATCCGCTGGAGGAGCCGGCTGTCGACCGACGAGGACGCCGCCGATATCCGCAACCTTTTCCTGTTCGTCGGCGCCGATCCCGCGACCACCTGGCTCGACGGCTGCGGCGTCACGCTCGATCGTGGCGGCTTCGTCGTCACCGGCGCGCAGTCCGAGCAGAACCAGGGCCGGCTCGTCGCGCCGCTCGAAACCTCCGTGCCCGGCGTCTACGCCGTCGGCGACGTGCGCTCCGGCTCGGTCAAGCGGGTCGGCGGCGCCATCGGCGAGGGCGCGCAGGTCGTGGCCGCCCTGCACGGTTTCCTCGGCGATGCCGCGAAACCGGCGCTTTGATCTGTCCTATGGTGCGCACTCCATCTCCTCATCTTGAGGAGCGCGCCCTTGCGCGCCTCCTCGCCATGAGGGTTTAATGGTGAGACAACAAAATCGGGAGGACTAAATGGCTGAACTCGTCGTGCTCTACAAGACGCCCAAGGATGCCGCGGCCTTCGACAAGCACTATGCCGAAATCCATATTCCGCTGGCAAAGAAGCTTCCTGGCCTGAAGAAGTATGCGGTGAGCAAGGGGCCGGTCGGGACACCCGCCGGTCCGTCGCAATTCCACCTGGTCGCGATCCTGACCTTTGACAGCGTCGGCGATATCCAGAAGGCGTTTGGTACGCCGGAAGGCAAGGCGGCGGCAGCCGACGTTGGGGTATTCGCAACCGGCGGCGTCGAGATGCAGATCTTCGAAACGCGCGAGGTGTAGGCGCGACCTCTGCCGGCGGCGGCAACCGATCCTTCTCGTTCGACGCAAGACTGAGCGCCTGACATTGCCGATATGACACTTGTGCAAACACATGCATGCATTTGCCGCGTCGAACGGCGAATGCATGGCTTGGCGCATGCGCGTAGCAACATCGTGTGTGGCAATCCGATGAGGGCCGTAATACCATTCTCCCGATCTCAATGGGGAGAGTAGCCATGGTCCTTGGGTTGAGCCTGCCTGCCTTCACGATGCTCCATGTCATCATCAGCCTGATCGCAATCGTCGCCGGTCTTGCCGTGATGTTCGGACTGCTCGGCTCGAAGCCGATGCCGGTTCTCACCGCGATCTTCCTGCTGTTCACGATTCTGACCAGCGTCACCGGCTTCCTGTTTCCATTCAAGGAGCTGTTGCCGTCGCATATGGTCGGCATCCTCTCGCTGGTGCTGCTCGCGATCGCCTGCATCGCGCTCTATGGCATGAAGCTCTCCGGCGCCTGGCGACCAATCTATGTCGTGACGGCGATGACGTCGCTCTATCTCAACGTCTTCGTGCTGATTATCCAGTCGTTCCTCAAGGTGCCCGCACTGGCGGCGCTGGCGCCGGCCGTGCCGCCGGCTCCGCCGTCGGGCCCTGTGTTCGCGGTCGTGCAGGGCATCGTGCTGGTGTTCTTCGTGCTCGTGATCATCGGCGCCTGGCGCCGCTTCAGGCCGATGGCGTTTGCCTGAGCTCGCACTCGTCATTCCGGGGCATCGCGCAGCGATGAACCCGGAATCTGCGCGACGATCTCCAGATTCCGGGTTCACGCTACGCGTGCCCCGGAATGACTCCAAGAGCGATAAGGAGCAGATCATGCCCACCATCACCACCAAAGACGGCGTCGAGATCTTCTACAAGGACTGGGGCAAGGGGCAGCCGATCGTGTTCAGCCATGGCTGGCCGCTGTCGTCGGATGACTGGGACGCCCAGATGCTGTTCTTCCTCAACCACGGCTACCGCGTCATCGCCCATGACCGCCGCGGCCACGGCCGCTCCAGCCAGGTCGCTGACGGCCACGACATGGATCACTATGCCGATGATCTCGCTGCACTCACCGCCCATCTCGATCTGAAGAACGCCATTCACGTCGGCCATTCCACCGGTGGCGGTGAGGTCGTGCACTACATTGCCCGCCATGGCGAGAGCCGGGTGGCGAAGGCCGCGATCATCGCGGCGGTGCCGCCCTTGATGGTGCAGACGCCGGCCAATCCCGGTGGCCTGCCCAAGGAGGTGTTTGACGGACTGCAGGCGCAGCTCGCAGCCAACCGTTCGCAATTCTATCGTGATCTGCCGGCCGGCCCGTTCTATGGCTACAATCGTCCCGGCGCAAAGCCGTCGGAACCGGTGATCCAGAACTGGTGGCGTCAGGGCATGATGGGCGGCGCGAAAGCGCATTATGATGGTGTCGTCGCGTTCTCGCAGACAGACTTCACCGAGGATCTGAAGAAGATCAACGTGCCCGTCCTCGTCATGCACGGCGACGACGACCAGATCGTCCCCTACGCCGACTCCGGACCGCTCTCGGCCAAGCTCCTGAAGAACGGCACACTGAAGACCTACAAGGGCTTCCCGCACGGCATGCCGACCACGGAAGCGGAGACAATCAACGCGGACCTGCTGGCTTTTTTTAAGGGGTAGAGCACCTCACTTCAAAATCCCTCTGATCGCGTCGAACATGCGCTTGACGAAGGCTTCCGGCTTTTCGCGCGCGTCTTCGGTGGCCCAGACTTCGCCGCCGACGCGCATCGCGCCGGTTGCGATCATCGCGACAAGGCGCGCGCGGAGCTTTTCGGACTTCTTGTTCGTGCGCCGGGCGAGCCCTTGCGCAAGCGCGCGTTCGAGCTGCTCATATTTGAGCTGGTCGCGCGCTTGCAGGGTGGGATTGTCGCGTTTGAGCCGCGCCATGGCGAGCGCCTCGCCCGGATCCAGCCGTTTCGTCGCTGCCGCGATGGCATTTTCTGCGGCCGTCAGCATGGATTCGCTCGCAGGGCGCGCCGCGACCTCCTCGGTGAGCGAGGCGGCGATATCCTCCTGCCAGGCGAAGACCACGTCCTCCTTGCTCGCGAAATAGTGAAAGAAGCTGCGGCGTGACACCTCGGCGGCCGCGGCGATATCGTCGATCGTCGTCGCCTCGAAGCCGCGCTGAAGGAACAGCGCCATCGCCGCCCGGGTCAGCCGCTCCCGTGTTGCTTCGCGCTTGCGTTGCCGAAGGCCGATCGCGGGGGCGGATTTCTCCCTCGGCGACAAGGGCCTGGCCCGGCTTCTGGCCGTCTTCGCGGCGGTCAATTTTTCACCTCTTGCAAATTTGCACTAAGTGCACATTTGGAGCGGTCGCGGGGCGCTTCAATGAGAACCAACGTGCTGGAGACTGGCATGCCCGACTGGACCACGGCCGATATTCCTTCGCTCGACGGCAAGACCGCAATCGTCACCGGCGCAAGCGGCGGGCTCGGCTATGAGACCGCGCTGGCGCTCGCGGGTGCCGGCGCTATCGTCATACTCGCCGGCCGCAGCGAGGCAAAGGGCCAGCGCGCCCTTGAGCTGATCTGCAATCGCTTCCCAAACGCGCTGGTCGCCTATGAGGAGCTCGATCTCGCAAGGCTCGGTTCGGTCGCCGAGTTTGCCAGGCGGTTTTCGGGTAGCCATGACCGGCTGGACATCTTGGTCAACAATGCCGGCGTGATGGCCTTGCCGAAACGCTGCGAGACGGTCGACGGGTTCGAGATGCAGCTCGGCACCAACTATCTCGGCCACTACGCATTGACGGCGCATCTGTCACCGCAGCTCCGCCGTGCACAGGGCGCGCGCGTGGTCCAGCTCGCAAGCCTTGCGCATCGCTCCGGTCGAATCGATTTCGACGATCTCCAGAGTAAGCGCTCCTATCGGCCCTGGCGCGCCTACTGCCAGTCCAAGCTTGCGATGCTGATGTTTGCGTTGGAGTTGCAGCGCCGCAGCGATGCTGCCGGCTGGGGGTTCGAAAGCGTGGCCGCGCATCCCGGCTATGCGCGCACCGAGCTGATCGCCAATGGTCCGGGCACCGGTACCCTGTCGTGGCGTATCGGCCGGCTGATCCAGCCCTATATCAGCCAGTCCGCGGCCGAGGGCGCGCTGCCGACGCTGTTCGCCGCGACCTCGCCCGCGGCGCAAGGGGGCGGCTATTATGGTCCGAACGGGTTCTATGAATTGAAGGGCGCGCCGGCGCCGGCGAGAATCATGCCGCAGGCGATGGATCTCGCGTCAGCGGCGATGTTGTGGGATGCCTCGGCGACGCTGACCGGCATATCCTTCGAGGAGTTCGCAGCCGCCGCCTGACCGGGGGAGGCGATCGCGATAGCGATGGCCTCCGGACCACCGGGCGGATAGCTTCTACAGCAACCGCCGCGGTCCGGCCGCGTTAAGGCGCAGCCCCGCGAGGTCCATGTGAGGTGCAGGCCAATGCCGCCCCAACTCAAGCTGATTGCGCTCGATGCCGACGACCTCGCCGTCATCTCGACCCATGTGCAGGACGCGCGGGTGCAGACCTCCGACATCATCTGGCGGCAGGGCGAGAAGCGGCTGGTGATCGGCATGAACCGGCTGGACTGGGAGCAGACGCTGGACGGCGAGGCCGAGCCGCGCCGGCTGGTCTCCGCGCTCCGCTTCGACCGCGTCCTCGCCTGCAAGTCGCGCAATATCGACCTCGCCGCGCTCGAGCGGGTCTTGGACCTCGTCGGCATCGAGTTTCACGGTCAAAACGCCCCTGGCGGCAGCGCACTGCTCCTGTTCGCCCATGGCGGCGCGATCCGGCTGGACGTCGAATGTCTGGAATGCGAGCTGACCGATCTGGGCACGGACGAACTGGGGACGGGTGAAAGCGGGGAGGCGGACCAGGGGGCAGGACGGCGTCAAGCCGGGACGACGTCTCCCAAGGGTTGACGGCGGTGGCCCGCCGCGCCATTGAGCAGGGGACCTGGTGAGCCCGATCCACCCCCAGAGACCAGCCAAAAGACCATCGCCACATGCCCATTCGCCTCGACCGCAGCAGTGCCGATTTCGACCAGCGATTTGTGGCCTTCCTAGCCGCCAAGCGCGAGGTCTCGGCCGACGTCGAGGCCGCCGCGCGCTCAATTGTCGATGATGTGGCGAGGCGCGGCGATACCGCGCTGATCGAGGCGACGCGCAAGTTCGACCGGCTCGAGCTCGATGCGGCCTCCTTGCGCGTCTCGGCCGCCGAGATCGAGGCCGCGACGAAAGCCTGCGATGCCGCAACGCTGGATGCGCTCAAGCTCGCCCGCGACCGCATCGAGACCTATCACGCGCGCCAACTGCCGAAGGACGAGCGCTTCACCGATCCGCTCGGCGTCGAGCTCGGCTGGCGCTACACCGCGATCGAATCGGCCGGCCTCTACGTGCCCGGCGGGACCGCGGCCTATCCGTCCTCGGTGCTGATGAATGCGGTGCCGGCCAAGGTCGCCGGCGTTGCGCGCCTCGTGATGGTGGTGCCGGCGCCCGACGGCAAGCTCAATCCGCTGGTGCTGGCGGCCGCCCGCCTCGGCGGTGTCAGCGAGATCTATCGCGTCGGCGGCGCGCAGGCGGTGGCCGCGCTCGCCCATGGCACCGCAACGATCGCGCCGGTCGCAAAGATCGTCGGCCCCGGCAACGCCTATGTCGCCGCGGCAAAACGGCTGGTGTTCGGCAAGGTCGGCATCGACATGATTGCCGGCCCCTCCGAGGTGCTGGTCATTGCCGACGACAGCGGCAATGCCGACTGGATTGCCGCCGACCTGCTGGCTCAGGCTGAGCATGATGCGAGCGCGCAGTCGATCCTGATCACCGACTCTGCGCGGCTCGCCGCCGATGTCGAAGCGGCCGTCGAAGCGCAGTTGAAGACGCTGCCGCGCGCTGCCATCGCCGGCGCTTCGTGGGCCGATTTCGGCGCGATCATCATGGTGAAGAACCTTAGTGAGGCGATCCCGCTCGCCGACGCCATCGCCGCCGAGCATCTCGAGATCATGACGACGGACGCCGATGCGCTCGCGGCAAGGATTCGCAATGCCGGCGCGGTGTTCCTCGGCGCGCATACGCCCGAAGCGATCGGCGACTATGTCGGCGGGTCCAACCACGTGCTGCCGACCGCGCGCTCGGCGCGCTTCTCCTCGGGGCTTTCGGTGCACGACTTCATGAAGCGCACCTCGATCCTGAAATGCGGCCCCGACCAGCTCCGTGCGCTAGGACCTGCCGCGATGGCGCTCGGCAAAGCGGAAGGGTTGGACGCCCATGCGCGCTCGGTGGGATTGCGCCTCAATCTGTCATGAACAAGCCCGCACAGGACGACACGCAGAATCGCATCGTCGGCGTCACGCTCGACGAGGAATCGATTGGCCGCTCCGGGCCGGACATCGAGCATGAGCGCGCGATCGCGATCTACGATCTGATCGAGCAGAACCTGTTCGCGCCGGAAGGCGCCGACGGCCAGGGCCCGTTCACGCTGCATATCGGCATCACCGGCAACCGGTTGATGTTCGACATTCGCAAGGAGGACGGCTCGCCCGTGGTCGCGCATCTGTTGTCGCTGACGCCGTTTCGGCGGATCGTGAAGGACTATTTCATGATCTGCGACAGCTACTACCAGGCGATCCGGACAGCTACGCCGGACAAGATCGAGGCGATCGACATGGGCCGCCGCGGCATCCATGACGAGGGATCGCGCACGCTCCAGGAGCGGCTGAAGGGCAAGGTGCGGGTGGATTTCGAGACCTCGCGCCGGCTGTTCACGCTCATTACTGTCCTGCACTGGAAAGGCTGATCGCGGTGGCGGCGCCCCCACGCGCACGCGATCCGCAATCGGTGTTGTTCGCCTGCGCGCTCAACAGCGTGCGCTCGCCGATGGCCGAGAGCCTGTTGCACCACATGTTTCCGCACGGGCTCTATGTGAAGTCCGCCGGCGCCAGGAAGGGCGAACTGGATCCCTTCGCGGTCGCCGTGATGGCCGAGCTCGGGCAGGACATCTCCACCCACAAGCCGCAGACCTTTGAGGAGCTGGAGGACTGGGAGGGGTTGAACTTCGACCTCATCATCACGCTGTCGCCCGAGGCCCATCATAAGGCACTGGAGCTGACGCGCACGCTCGCCGCCGATGTCGAGTACTGGCCGACGCATGATCCGACGGGCACCGAAGGCAGCCGCGACCAGAAGCTCGCCGCCTATCGCGAGGTCTGCGACCAGCTCCTGCTGCGCATCCGCAAGCGCTTTGCGAAGGCCGGGGCTGCGAGCGGGTGACTCTCGTGCCCCGGCTCAGCATCTTTCAGGCCGCGCCGCGTCCGGGACACGAAACCTGCCCGTAACACCCGCGTCACAGACAGCAGGCACACGCATCTCTGGGCGCCCGAATCGCTTAAGTCTGGGTTCCCGGGTTGTGAAAACGGCCCCCTTCCGATAGGTTCCGCGCGCAATTCACCCCTGCTTCGTTCCCCAAATCACCTGATGCTCGGCCGCCCCAAATTCGTTCTTGCCTCCGGTTCGCCACGGCGCCTGTCACTGCTCAATCAGGCGGGCATCGAGCCCGATGCCTTGCGCCCGGCCGATGTCGACGAGACGCCGAAGCGGGGCGAGCTGCCGCGCGCCTGCGCCAACCGCCTCGCCCGGGCAAAAGCTGATGCGGCGCTCAAATCCGTGCAGCTCGACGACGAGCTGCGCGGCGCCTTCGTCCTCTCGGCCGACACCGTTGTTGCGGTCGGCCGCCGCATTCTGCCCAAGGCCAACCTGGTGGACGAGGCGGCGCAGTGCCTGCGGCTGCTGTCAGGGCGCAACCACCGCGTCTACACCGCGATCTGCCTCGTCACCCCGCGCGAGGCGTTCCGCCAGCGCCTGGTCGAGACCCGGGTCCGCTTCAAGCGCCTCTCCGAGGATGACATCCAGGCCTATATCGGCTCCGGCGAATGGCGCGGCAAGGCCGGCGGCTACGCCGTGCAGGGCATCGCTGGCTCCTTCGTGGTCAAGATGGTCGGTTCCTACAGCAACGTCGTCGGCCTGCCGCTCTACGAGACCACCACGCTGCTTGGCGGCGAAGGTTTTCCGATCCGCTTCGGCTGGCTCAACGCCATCGGCGTGTGAGCCTTGGGTTGGCTTAAACAAAAATCTCGAAAACAACCCCATGCAAAGTAGAAGGCCCTGGCCGGAGGGCCCTCTTGCCCATGGAATTCAAGTGCCGCCGCACCGGTGGTGAGCACCCTCCTCCTTGTGGGGGAGGGCCGAGGAGGAGCGTGGCCACGAGTCCCGCCGCCTCAAGGAACCCAGCCCCCCGCCGCCCCTTATCCCCGACTTCGTGTAGGCTCACCTCATGGACGACCAAGTCAAAAAGCCGCTTCCCCCGCTCAAGACCTGTCCGATTTGCGGCAAGCCGCAGTCCCAGGCCACCCGCCCGTTCTGCTCCTCGCGCTGCCGAGACGTCGATCTCAACCGCTGGCTCAAGGGCTCCTACGTCATCCCCGGCCGCGACGACGAAACCGACGACGTCGAATAACCAAGTATTATCATATTGTTATATGGTGCGAGGGAGGCGCCCGCCGGCTCCATCCCGGTGCCGCCCCACCTTGTACACAGCCGGGCCGCGCCCGGCGAAACCTTCAGGCGAAGCCGGGTGGACAGGGCGCCTCCAGCCCACTATAAACCGCCCGCTCGATGGGCCTTGGCCCCTCTCTTGGAGCACGCCCAGGTAGCTCAGTTGGTAGAGCATGCGACTGAAAATCGCAGTGTCGGTGGTTCGATTCCGCCCCTGGGCACCACGGCCCTACTAAGGGCCTGATATCCAAGGCCAATCAGCAATATCAACGGCTTATCCGCTCCTCAGTGGTACAGAAGAGTGGTACAAATGCCGTTGGCCATGTCACGTCCGTGGGCATCCAAAAACGGGAATTTATCAGCTCCGGAGAGCAGTCCCGGAGGATCTGCGTGCGCTCGTCGGCAAGCGGGAAGAGAAAGTAAGCCTTCAAACCCGCGATCCCGGTGAGGCTAAGCAGCGGTTTGCGAAGGCGCTTGCTGAGCTAGAGGTTCGCTGGGCCAATTTGCGTGCTGGACCCAAGCCTCTGACCGAGCGTGAGGCGCACCAGTTGGCGGTCACCGAGCATGATCGATGGATCAACGACTTTGGCGATAATCCGAGCCAACAGACGCAATGGGACCTGCGACTTGGCGATTGGCTTTTTGGAGCTCCGCCGAGCGGTCCTCAATCGGTTCTCGCATTATCGTTCGTTCGTTCTGTCGCAGCGTAAAGAGCTACTTGGAAGGCGGTGGAACTTTGGCCGGCTTATCTCGCGAAGTTGCGAGTGATTGGCTCGACGACATGCGCGGGCGGATTGAAATCACCTCAAGGTCCGCCGAGCTCACTCCGCGCGACTTCGCTGCGACGCTAGTCGGATGCATTGTCGGGAACGGCACAGCCAAGGTACTCCATGTCGGTGACGGAGCAGCTGTCTATCGTACGTCTAACTCTGACGAGTGGAGTATCGGCAGCTGGCCGTCTCATGGCGAGTATGCATCCACGACCTATTTTGTAACCGACGATCCCGAGCCGTCGTTTCAGCTGAATGAGATTGATGGCTCTGTGTCTGAGCTCGCTGTCTTCACGGACGGCATTGAGCATCTCGTCCTAAATTTCTCGACGCACAGCGCGTTTCCTCCCTTCTTCAATCAGATGTTCTCCGGCTTCAAACCCGGCCGGAGTGGGAAGAACCGTAACTTGTCACGACATCTCGGCAATTATCTGAATAGTCCGTCGGTGTGCGACAGGACTGATGACGACAAAACACTGTTACTTGCTCGCCGAACCCCAAATGTCGCGTCTCAAGAGCATATTTGATCAGCAGAGGAAGCCGGTCCCGCTTGGTAAGCTGCTGGGACGCGGCGGTGAAGGTGCTGTTTTCGAGATTGTCGGCGAACCGCATCTTGTAGCCAAGATATATCATCCTGATAAGGCGCGGGAGCGGCAGCAAAAGATTGCGGCCATGGTCGCGAGTGGAATTCAGACCAAAGTATCCAATGCGGCGTTTCCGTTATCTCCGCTATACGAGGGCGCCGGTACGTTTGCCGGCTTCACGATGCATCGCATCGGCAAACAAAAGCCCGTTCACCAGCTGTATTCGCCTGCTAGTAGGCGAAATGAATTCCCAAACGCGGACTATAGACTGCTCCTTCGAACCGCACAAAATATCGCGCGTGCGGTTGCCGCTGTGCATTCGACAGGCTGCGTTATCGGCGATCTAAATCACTCGGGTATCTTGGTCGGCGCTGACGCCACCGCGACCCTCATTGACTGCGATTCATTTCAGTTCTCGGCTAACGGGAAGGCGTTCTACTGCGCGGTTGGCGTGCCCGACTACACACCTCCCGAGCTACAGGGGAGATCGCTCGAGAATATAAATCGAACGCCCAACCATGACGCCTTTGGATTGGGCGTAGCTATCTTTAGCTTGCTGTTTCTAGTCTTACTGAGTCAGAAATCCACGGACCAAGCTGGGTGAGAATCGCATATTGAAGGAGATTCAACGCGAGATCGA
>NZ_JBANBA010000181.1:0-10817 GCF_059803475.1 Bradyrhizobium sp. UFLA05-89
GAGATGTCGCAGCCCGGCCGAACAAGGAGATGGCCAATAACGAAAGCGCTTGACACCAATCGCCCCATACAAGTCCTTTGGTCCATAGCGTCGGTCAGCAAGTGTCCGCTTTAGCGCCGCTTTGGGGTATTAAGCGGACGGTCACGGTAGAACCGTGATCACGAGGACCCTGCGACAAGGGCCGCATGCGAGCGAGTGCTTCGCGAACGGGTATGGTCATCGCATGATGACTGCCGCCGGCGACCTCCGGCAAGCTCGCGAGCTGGCACTGCTGATCTGCGATGGCGACAAAGCACTCGAGACCTTCCTCGCGCATTGCGATGTCGCCGCGCGTAATCCGGTGGTGCCCCTATGACGACCTTGTGCTGTCCGCGGTGCTGAGGATCAGGCGCACGCCGGACGGCGTCGACATCGATCGGATCACTATGGACGTGAGACGCGCAAGACGTTGGCGATCGAGCGCCCGCGGCGGGCCGAGTGGCGCAAGTCCGAGTTCACGGCGAAGCGCTTGCCACCTTCGAGCTTCATAATGATTGCCTCTCAACCCATCCGCTATTTCGCGGCCTGTTTGCTCGGGTCATCGGCCGGATTGGCATAGGTGATAGCGAACGGCCCGGGCCCGGCGATCTGTACCACGGTGTCTTCTGTCGTCCAGGCATAGTGGTTCATGCCTGCTGGCATTTCGGCAAAGGCTCCAGCCTTAAGGGACTGCCCCTTGTCCACATCGAGCTTGTCGCCGAGACCGACACGGAAGTCGCCGGAGATCACCGTCACGAACTCGTCGGTGGGATGGTTATGGGCCGGGACTTTGTAGTTGGCCGGCATCTTTAGCCGCATCGTGAACAGCCCCTCCTTGCTGGGGTCACCAGCTATGACGGCGAGCTGCGCGCCGGGTGGGATGGTCGGTGGAACGGGACCCCACTTAATGTCTTCAACATTGACCGGAGGCTTCATTTGCATCTCAGCGGCCTGCAGTGCCGCCTTCGGCAGGAGTTGCGCTGCTGCTAGGACAGCAAGGCCAGAAGCAACAGCAAATAGTACGATTGGTCGCCTCATTTCCTTTCCCTCCTTGGCTTAGATCTCTCTTCACTCACCACAAGCTGGTCACACAAAGAAGAAGTCGCTGCCATGCAACCGTGAAGGCGTGACGATCCGGCGATTGATTGCCGGCGAACGGATCGTCGATGGTGGTGCATGAATAAGTTGCTATGTCGAACCTCCCGATTTGAGACCGGACATTGCAGGGCAGGAATTACAACGGTCTTCCAACTGATCTCTCTAAAATACGAAGCGTGTGCGGGCACGACGAGATCGTGCTCGGCAAGGCCCTAAGGCTGCCCATTGAATATAATTGCGTACGCCTGCCGCGCAGCTCAGACTTAGACCCCTAGGGGGCAGCTCTCTGAGGCTCCAATTCGAGCATACGCTCAACAGCAAGTAGCGCAAGTGGATGGGCCATGACATTATCGGCCCAGGCCCGCTAGACTCTGGAGCGGGCTGCCAGGGTAGCCCCGCGCTGCGCGACGGAGGGCAGCGCTTGTGCGTTTCATAGGTCGCCCGCCGGGTAGGTAGCCCCGGCAGCAAAAGCGCTTCCCGTGCCTCCGTGGACTGCACGGCTCTCGCAGCTTCGTGATCACGCCGATGCGTTCGAGCAACGTTCGTCGTAGTACAATGACCTTTCCCCAAAGAGGAGCCCGGCCATGAGGAAGATCGTGATCGCTACGACCTTTGCTGCCGTTACTCTTACCGCCTATCCGGCGGCCGCATGCGACTGGAACCGTCAGGCAAGCGCTAAAGATCCCGTTGTCGCCGCCACCGCCCCTTCCACAACTGTTGGACAGGCCTCACAAAGCGCGGCGGCCCAGCCCGCGAGCGTTGCTTCTGATGAGGGCAATCGCAAATCCCTCCAAGAATCTGCGCCGGTTGTTTTGATCACTGACCGTCACTAGGCGCGCCTGCGACCCTCTCGACGACGGTGCGGTCGACGAGCGATCAACTGGACCTGCGGTCGCCGGCTGCGTGATGTTCGTCGCCGGCAGTCCGATCATCAGCCTCGTCGGAAGGGCTGACACTGCAATTCGCCTGTGCGACTTCAGGGCTGCTGGTCTGAATCAGGAAAAGCTGCTTCCGCATCTCAGAAAGGCGCGCACGGCAAAACTCACGGTATAGAAAATCGAAAATGGCGGGCATGATCGAGCCCTCCGTCGCTCGAGTAGGCACCGCACCACCACGACCATGGCGCGCGCTGTGAACTAGATCACAGACAGGCACCTGTATTCCGGGCTGTTCTGGTCACTTGTGCGTGCGAGGTAGTCGCGCTGCACCGCGAGTTTTTAGGTGCGAGGGCAGCTCTTCTTCTCCTTGGTTCGGCCCAGCATGCTCAGCGACCTCGCTAAGGGTCCAACTGTGGACCTTGCGCGCGGAACGACGTCGCAGAGTTACCCGAGGTCGCCGCCGGCGACTGGCAAGATATTGCCTGTGACATAACTTGCTTCATCCGACGCCAAGAACAGGATTGGCGCGACCTGCTCGGCGACCGAGCCGTATCGCCCGAGGAAGCTAGATTTCTTAACCTGCTTGACGACCTCGTTCATCCATTCCTTTTCCTCAACCGTGTCGCCCTCGGCGTTGCGCGGCACTCGCCTCGGCGGCGCCTCTGTGCCGCCGGGAGCCGTCGCGACAACGCGTATGTTGTCCGATGCGTACTCCATCGCCAGGCTTTGAGTGATCGCGTTGATTCCTCCCTTTGCAGCCGAGTATGGCACCCGGTGAATGCCGCGCGTCGCGTTCGATGAGACGTTCACTATCGTACCCCTGCCTCGCCGGGTGAGGTACGGAATCACGGCGTGACAACACCACAAGGTGGGCATTAACGAGCGCCGAATCTCCGCCTCGATCTGCTGCGGCTCGAACCGATGGTATGGTCGCATCCGGATTGCGCCGCCGACGTTGTTGATGAGGATGTCGATTGCGCCGAAATGTCTGATGGCCTCGGCCATGGCGGCTTCAGCACCCTCGTGGGTTTCGAGATCGCATACGAAGCCGCGGCCTCCGACACCTGCTTCCGAGGCGACATCATCGACGAAGTCCGCACGATCGACGAACAGGACGTTGCCGCCCTCGGCCGCGGCCCGCAGCGCCACGGCGCGCCCGATCCCCTGAGCGGCACCGGTCACGACCAGCGTCTTTCCGGCAAAGCGACCTTCGAAGATCATGCTGCCACCGCTTCGGTCGCGGAAAACTTCTCGTAGAAGAAATGCGAGGGGCTAACCCTCTTTTCCGTGAAGAACACCCGCACCGTCTCCACCATCGGCGGCGGACCGCACAGATAGACGTCGCAGTCACCGTCGTTGAGATGCTCGTCCGCGAGATGCGCCGTGACATATCCCTTCAGCGGATGGGCGCTATCCGGGTTGGCGACGCAGGTCGCCCAGGTGAGCGTCGGCAGCCGCCTGGCCAGCGCTTCGATCCGATCGATCTCGACCAGATCGCCATCATTGGTGACGCCATAGATCAGATGCACGGGCTGGTCGGTGCCTTGGTCGGCGAGGACCTCGAGCATCGACAGGATCGGCGCGAGGCCCGTGCCGCCGGCGAGCATCACGACCGGACGGTCGACCGCTCGCAGGAAGAAGCTTCCTTGCGGACCGACAAACGTCATCCTGGTACCGACCCTGGCCTCGCTCGCGAGCCAGCCGCTCATCAGACCGCCCGGCACGTTGCGGATCAGGAAGCTCGCTTCACTCGCCCCCACCTTCGAACTGAACGAGTAGGAACGATGCTCGCTCGTCCCGGGCACCGTGAGGTTCACGTACTGGCCAGGCAGGTATCCCAACGCGTCCGGTCTGTCGAGCTTGAGCTTGAGGATGATCGTGCTGTCCGAGACGAGTTCGACGGAGCTCACCTCGGCGCCATGTTCAGCGGGCCTTACTTTGCAGGCCGTGGACGGAACCGGCACGGCGATAACGCAATCCGAGGACGGCACCATCTGGCAGGTCAGCACCAGTCCCTCCTCGGCCTCGGCTCCGCTCAGCGCGTCGTCGAGATATTCGTCGCCGAGATCGTATTCACCCTGCTCGCAGCGGCATTTGCAGGTGCCGCAAACGCCATCCGAACAGTCCATCGGCAGGTTGATCTTATTGCGATAGGCCGCGTCCAAGACCTTCTCGCCCTTGTTGCAGTCGATGAAACGGGTGGCCCCGTCCTCGAAATTGAGTGCTACGCGATAAGTCATGTCTTACTCTCCCGCGATCCCAACGAGCAGCGTCAGATGTGATAGATGTCGATGACCTGGTGGATGTAGTCGCTCTTGAGCACGACCTTCTTGGCCAGGATCCGCGGTTCCTCACCGCGCGTATCCAGCGTGTAGAAAGCGGCACCGAAGAAGCTGTCGGTCTTCTTGTAGCGGTGGCTGAGCGTGTGCCAGTTGAAGCGCAGGTCGAGCTCGCCGTCGCGTTCCGCCACGATTTCGACATTCGAGACATTGTGGCTGGTACGCGGCTCCGGCGTGCTCGCGCCGGACCGCTCGGTCTTGATGCGGAAGACGCGGTCTTCCAGACCCTCCCGGTTTGGATAGTAGATCAGCGAGATATGCTGCTGCGGGTCCTCGACGACTTGGTCGTCGTCGTCCCACGCCGGCATCCAGAAACTGGCCTTGGGCGAATAGAGCTTGATCCATTCGTCCCACTGCCGGTCGTCCAGCAGCCGCGCCTCGCGAAACAGGAAGGAGCGGACATGTTCGAGATCGAATTTACCGGTGGACACGAGCGTGCTGGCGGTTGCGATGCTCATGCTGCCTCTCCCCGCAACGCAACGACGCCGCCTGTCGCTTCGCCGCCATTTCGCAGGATCGCCTGGCGCAGCGACTTGGCCCAGAACTCATGCTGGCGCACGAACAGGCCTTCGTCCTCGCTGCGTTCGCCGCTCAGCAGCGGCTCGAGGCCGATCGCCCTGGCGTTCTCATCCGGGCCGTCGATCCAATGGACGGCGCCCCGACTGAGGTCATTCCAGAGTTCGCCGGCGCCGACATAGGCGGTCTGACAAGCACGGAATTCTTCCAAATCGTCCGGCGTGCCCATGCCGGAGACGTTGAAGAAGTCCTCGTATTGCCGGATGCGGGTCGCGCGTTCCTTCGCGTCCTCTCCTTTGGGCGCGAAGCAGTAGATGGTCACCTCGGTCTCGTCGACGCTGATCGGCCGCACCACGCGGATCTGCGTCGAGAACTGATCCATGAGGTAGACGTTCGGATAGATTCCGAGATTGCGGGTCTGGCCGATGATGAAGCCGGCGCGATCTTTGCCGAGACGCGCTTCGAGCTCGTCCTTGTGATTGAAGACGGGCCGGACTTCGGGATTGAGCAGATTGGTCCAGAGCAGGATGTGTCCGTTCTCGAAGCCGTAGACGCCGCCTACGCTCTTGGACCAGCCGTTGGCGTCGACCGTCTTGGTGCCCTCGTTCTCGTAGTTGCGATGGCCCATAGTCGCCGAGTAATTCCAGTGCACGGAGCTGACGTGATATCCGTCAGCGCCGTTCTCCATCTGGAGCTTCCAATTGCCGTCGTAGATGTAGGAGGAATTGCCGCGCAGCACCTCGATGCCGTTGGGCGCCCCGTCGGCGATCTGGTCGATCACGGCTTTCGCGCCGCCGAGATGCTCCTCGAGGGAAACGACGTCCGGATTGAGGCTGCCGAACAGGAAGCCGCGATAACTCTCGAAGCGCGGAACCTTAGCCAGGTCGTGCGAGCCGTGGGTGTTGAACGAGGCCGGGTAGTCGCCGGTCTTGCCGTCCTTAACCTTGAGGAGCTTGCCTGAATTGCTGAAGGTCCAACCGTGGAATGGGCAGGTGAAGCTGCCCTTATTGCCGTGCTTTCGCCGGCAGAGCATCGCACCGCGATGGGCGCAGGCGTTGATCATCGCATGCAGTTCACCTGCCTTGTCGCGGGTGATCATGATCGGCTTGCGGCCGATCCAGGCACTGAAATAGTCGTTGTTCTCGGGGATCTGGCTCTCATGCGCCAGGAACACCCAGTTGCCTTCGAAGATGTGCCGCATCTCGAGCTCGTACATCTCGACATCGGTGAAGATGTCGCGGCGGCACCGGAACAGCCCGCTCGTCTTGTCTTCGACCACCGCGCCGTCGATGCGCTCCAACAGTGTCGTCATCGTTTCCTCTCCTCTTCCCATTCGTTGCCGCGTCGGGTCGCTGGCGAGACTCAAGCCGCCTCGGCGCGCTGTCGGCTGGAAAAGTGCTCGTCGGCACCGTCAGCGGCGCGCTGGAGCTGGAAGTCGAAATTGATGTAGGCGCTGTCGCCCTGACGCTGCGGGACCGGCAGCAGACCATCGCGTGTGGCGAAGGCGAAGTCGTCGGCGGCATGCGGGTCGTCGCCGAAGTTGATCTGCGTCGTCAGCTTCCGGTAACCGGGCGCTTCGATGAAGAAGTGGACGTGCGCCGGGCGATGACCGTGACGACCGATCGCCTTCATCAGCGTGTCGGTGGCGCCGCCGGGCGGCACGGAATAGCCGTTCGGCATCTTCGAGTGGAACGAGTATTTTCCGTCGGCGCCGAGCTTGATGCGTGCGCGATTGTTGAACGGCGTCTGTTCACGGGTCGGATCGAAATGCGAATACCAGCCCTGTGAGTTGGCATGCCAGACGTGCAGGATCGCATCCTTGACCGGCTCACCGTCCGGGCCAGTGACGCGGCCTCTCATGTAGAGGCTGCCGGTCGCGTCCGGATCTTTCGTCAGATTGACATCGCCCTCCTCGAGCGGCGCACCCGCCACGTAAAGCGGTCCCTCGATGGTACGCGGCGTGCCGCCCGTGCGGCCAGCCTCCGCGTCCTTTGCATCCATGAACAGATCCAGGAAGTGCTCAAGTCCCGTGCCGGGCACCAGCAACCCGAACTCCGGCGCGCCCTTCTGCAGGAAGTTGATGGCGCCCCAGAATTCGTCCTCGCTGATGTCGTGCCGGACGATGATCTTCGCACTGGCCTCGACGATGTCGCGGACGATTGCCTTCAGACGGGAATCCCCGCTCGGCTGATTGAAGCCCGCAGCCCTGTCGAGCAATGCCTGGACGTTCGCAGTCTTCACGAAGCTCGTATCCATGTCGTCTCTCCCTTGGTTTTAGGTCCGGCATGCGGACGTTCGTCGTTCGTAATGTTTCAGCGCTCGTCGTCGTGGATTGAAGATGGATGTCTACAGAGCGGTGTCACCTTCATCTCCATGAAGGTATAAAGCGGCAGGCTCGTCAGGATGTCGTGAAGCTCCGCGTTGCTTTCGACATCGAAGATGCTGACGTTCGCGTAGTGGCCGACGACGCGCCAGATGTGACGCCACTTGCCAGCGCGCTGCAGCTCCTGAAACCGCTCCTTCTCGCGCGCCTTGAGGCGGTCGGCTTCCTGCCGGTCGAAGTCCAGCGGGATACGGACGTTCATCTCGACCATGGTGAGCATGCATCACGCTCCCTTTGACGCGACGACGTGCAATGTCGGCGCGGTGCGATCACGGCGAAACCGGGCAATCTTGTCCTCGTCGAGCGTCACGCCGAGACCGGGGCCTGTCGGCACGCCCAGCGAGAAATCGGCGTAGTCGAGCGGCTCGGCCAAAATCTCCTCCGTGAGCAGCAGCGGACCGAACAGTTCGGTGCCCCAGGCGAGCTTAGGGAACGTCGCGAAGAGATGGGCAGAGGCTGCGGTGCCAACACCGGCCTCGAGCATCGTGCCACCGTAGAGACCGATCCCCGAAGCATCGGCGATGGCTGCGACGTCGCGGCCGGCATGTAGCCCGCCTGACTGGGCGATCTTCACGGCGAAGACGCGGGCGGCGGCGCTGGCGGCAATACGGAACGCGTCGCGGGGACCGTGCAGCGCTTCGTCGGCCATCAGGGGGATTCCGTGCCGTGCGGACAGGCGCGACATGATGGCGATCGCGTCGCGGGCGACCGGCTGCTCGACCAGGTCGCAGCCGGCGTCTTCCAGCATCTTCATGCCGGCATCGGCCTGTGCCTCGTCCCAGCCCTGATTGACGTCGACGCGGACGCTGCCGCGGCTTCCGATAGCCTTTTTGATCGCCGCAACATGAGCGACATCGTCGGCCACGCTGCGCTTGCCGATCTTCAGCTTGAAGATCGAATGCCGCCTGGCCTCGAGCATGGCCTCGGCTTCCTCGATGTCGCGCGCAGTATTTCCACTCGCGAGCGTCCAGGCCACCGCCAGGCGGTCGCGTACGCGTCCCCCGCCGATCAGTTCGGAGACGGGCACGCCGAGACGCTTGCCGGCGGCATCAAGCAGCGCGGTCTCGATCGCGCATTTGGCGATATGGTTGCCGACGACGTTGCGACCGATCTTCGCCATTGTCTCGGCGACGCGGGACACTTCACAGGTCTTCAGGACCGGCGCGATATAGGTATCGATTGCGAGCTTGATGCCTTCAGGGCTTTCTTCGCCGTAGCTCAGACCACCGATCGTGGTCCCCTCGCCGATCCCGATGACACCGTCTGAGCAGGTGATCCGGACCAGAACGACGGCCTGGCTGCGCATCGTGGCCATCGCCAGGACGTGAGGCCTGATCGTGGGCACATCGACGATAAAGGTATCGACCTGGGCAGCTTTGCTCGTCACCGGCGCGTCCTCGAATTCGCATTTCGTGGCCGAAAACTAGATATATGCGGCATCGATGGCAAAGACCGATTGGGTCCAATATTATACCTATGAGGTATACGCTTCAGATGGGACAATGGTCAGCTCTGCTTTTCCGCACGCGCAACGACGAGTATCGGTGCGTCGTCCGCCGCCAGGAACCTTGGATAATCGCCCCGCCGATCGGCCGCCTTCTCGAAAAACAAGGCGACCGTCTCGCTGGAGCCAACGGCTGACGGTCGCTTTCTTTCTCCAGGTCAGGTGTCCCAACGAGCACTCGATTGACCCGACCAGCGATTGTTAGCCCGTTGAGACATGTTAACCACTGTTCTGATTGTCGGCCCTGGAGCCGTCGTCAATCGCGATCGTGCTTCTATCTTCAGGTCAGAGGTGACTCGCAGAGTTCGAGCCGCGTCGAATTCACCGCGCGCAGTCTCGCGGTTAAGTACTTGGAACCGAATCGGCTTTCAGACCCTCACGCCGATCTACAGATTCTGGGCGTTGGCCGCTCCAATTGCGGCTCGATCCACAGACGCGAAGCTTCGGATTTCCTTGAGTATGGCGCAGGCGCAGTGGCCGCACTTCGCCGTGCAGCCGAGCAAGGCGTAAACGCGACTGACCCGCGGGCATGGCGCGACGCTTGCGATCGCGGATCTAATCTCGACCTCGCTGAGGACGTTGCAACTGCAAACGATCACGGCGCACTCCTGACTGAAGAAGCTGCTAGGACCGCAATGGGAGGCAATCCCAGCGAGCCTGCCGCCGCTACGATGGTGAATGAAGCGAGACCACCCTAGGGCGTAACATCCGATCGAAACAGGACCGCCTCAGTCTATGTTCATACCTGCGGGGTATGGTGCACACCGAATTCCCCCTGCTCATTGTGGCGCCGGGAATGACGCGCCTCGTTTCCGCGAGCGGGAGGGTTTGCCCGGATCAGCTTGAAGCGAAGGATTGATTGTGTCTATTTCAATACTCGAGAGGTATGGACGCGATTGGAGGGCTGCTCCCATGGAACTCCGTCACCTGCGCTACTTCACCACCGTGGCAGCGGAGGGCTCCTTCAGTCGCGCCGCTGAGAAACTCCACATCGCGCAACCACCGTTGAGCCGCCAAGTGCAGCAGCTCGAGGACGAATTGGGCGTGCGCCTGCTCGATCGTGGCCGACCGCTTACGTTGACAGAGCCCGGACGATATCTGTTCGAACAGGGACGTCAGATCCTGCAGCGCATTGACGAGATGCGTGCGATGACCAAGCGGATCGCCAAAGGCACGGTATTGCAGTTCAACATCGGCTTTGTCGCATCCACCCTCTACGACGCTCTTCCGGAACTGATCCGCCGCTTCCGCATCATCCTGCCCGGCGCAGAGGTCAATCTTCTGGAGATGACGACGCTCGAGCAGGTCGCAGCATTGAAGGACGGTCGTATCGATGTAGGTTTCGGCCGACTGAGATTCGACGATGAGGCGATCGTCCGTAGCGTCATCCGTGAAGAACGCGTCTGCCTTGTGGTACCACGCCGGCACAAATTGGCGGCCAAGAAGGGGAGGTTACGACTGCGCGCAACCGCTGACGAACCGCTCATCGTCTATCCCAAGTCGCCGCGGCCAAGCTACGCCGATCAGGTTCTTTCATTCTACCGCGATGCAGGTATTGAGCCGAGGGTCGCGATGGAGGCGAAGGAGTTGCAGACCGCGCTCGGTCTTGTCGCCTCTGGTGGCGGCGTCTGCATCGTGCCTGCCTCCGTGAGGCGCTTCGGGCGCGACGACGTATGCTTTATCGACCTCGATGAGCCGAAGATGATTTCGCCGATCATCATGAGTTATCGCAAGAATGACGCGTCGATGCTGCTCACGCAATTGATCAAGCTGGTTCGCGAATTCGACAAATGGGATGCATCTACCGGTCACCCTGCGTCCGGCTCGTCTGATTGATCGCAACGCCGCGCCTACGCCGAGGGTTCAAGCTCGACGCAGATATCATTCATTGCCAGATACAGCTCTCAAGGCGCGGCGCAACGAAAATGGTACCGCTCAAGAGTATCGGTATCGTGGCAAGCAGCAACTTCGTATAGTCATTCTGTTGCCTGGCCTAAATGGCTTCTGCCGTGCCTTCCTCTGTGATCCGTCCAAGGTGCATGATCACCAGCAGAAGTCCAAGGCTGGGATGACATCGGTGT